>CANHUF010000114.1 GCA_947463715.1 Sphingobacteriales bacterium | reverse complement strand
CAACAAAACGAACTGGGCTATGCCTATCCCGTTTTGCAGGGTGAGCAATGCAAATTGGCCTGGGATGTGCGCAAAGCAGGACTGGGCTTATTGCGCAACCTACCCGGAGATGCGCGGCCGGTAAACCTGATAGAAGACTGTGCTGTACTCCCCAAAGACCTTCCGGTTTATATCGAACAGCTGGAAAAACTCTTGCAGCAGCATGGTGTACAATATTCCATTTATGCCCATGCCGGAGCGGGGGAACTGCATGTAGAACCCATCATCAACCTGAAAACAGCTTCAGGACAACAACAATTCAGGTCCATTCTCCAGGATACAGTTGAACTGGTAAAGTCATTCAATGGCTCGTTATCAGGTGAACATGGCGATGGCAGACTCCGGGGAGAGTTCATCCCGCTCATCATGGGTGAAAATGTATATGCCTTGTTCCGCGACCTGAAATCGATTTTCGATCCCAACCGGATATTCAACAGCGGCAAGATAGTGGATACGCCTCCAATGGATGCTATGTTGCGGTATATAGCAGATAATCCCTCTCCTCAGCCCAATACCGTTTTCAGTTTCAAGGCTGAAGGTGGTTTCCTCAAACTCGCAGAAAAATGCAGTGGGTCAGGCGATTGCCGGAAAACTGAAATAACCGGCGGAACAATGTGTCCGAGTTACATGGCTTCACGAAGTGAAAAGGATACTACCCGGGCCCGTGCCAATATCCTCAGGCAGTTCCTTACCGGAGAGGATTTAGCACCGGTGAAGGAAGAAGAAGTGAAAGAAATCCTGGACCTCTGTCTGTCATGTAAAGCCTGCAAAACGGAATGCCCTTCAGGTGTTGATGTGGCAAAAATGAAGGCTGAATTCATGCAGTCTTATTACGATAAAAACGGAGTACCAACCCGCACGAAACTCATCGCCGGTTTCGGCAGTCAGATGAGGCTGGCAGCCCGTTTTTCATGGCTTTATAATGCCCTTGTTGAGTTCAGTCCGGCCAGGATGCTCCTGAATAAACTGGTTGGCTTTCATCCCAACAGAACATTGCCCCAAGTGGCCACGCAAACCTGGCGCAGCTGGTTTGAGAAAAGGAAGAGAAATACAGAGAGACAAGGGACAAGTAAAAGTAAAGGCAGGGTATACATTTTCTGCGATGAGTTCACCAATTACAATGATGCGGAAATAGGGAAAAAGGCAGTGCTGCTGATGGAGGCATTGGGCTACGAAGTGCTGATGGCCAATCATCCTGAAAGCGGCCGGGCACAGTTGTCGAAAGGATTGGTAAGAGAAGCAAAGGAACTGGCCAGCAAGCAGGTTAGCATTTTTTCCGCACTCCTATCAGATGATATTCCGCTTGTAGGCATAGAACCCTCAGCTATTCTGGGTTTCAGGGATGAGTTTCCTGCTTTGGTGGATGAAGAATTACAGGAGGATGCCAAACGTGTTGCCAAACAGGTTTTTCTTTTTGAAGAATGGTTTATGCGGGAAGCCGACAAAGGAAATATCTTACAGGATCAATTTACCACAGCCTCCCAACAGCTCAAAATACACGGGCATTGTCACCAGAAAGCCCTAAGTTCCATGACGCATGTTAAACGCGCCCTTTCCTTCCCCCAAAATTATGAAGCCCGACTGATTCCTTCGGGATGTTGTGGTATGGCGGGGTCTTTTGGCTATGAAAAAGAGCATTACGATCTCTCCATGCAGGTGGGAGAACTGGTTTTGTTCAAGGCTGCCAGAGAGCTGAAGGAAGAACAGCTGTTAGTGGCTGCAGGCACCAGTTGCAGACACCAGATTAAGGATGGAACGGGTAAGAAAAGCTATCATCCGGTTGAGGTGCTCTATACTGCTTTGAAGTAATTCGATTCATTGTACTTGATTGAATAAATTGAAACCGCTAAATGCTACAGATTAAGGATGGCATTCGGTAATGTTGTAAATTGTTTCCTTAATTCCAGCTTGCTGTATGAAGTCCTTTTTTTCACGCGTGTTGCCCTTGCTTTGCTGGGCATGTTTTTTTTCAGGCATTGCAGATTATGCTCCCCGGCGTACCCATGAAGCGGATGTCATCATCTATGGTGGAACCGCTGCTGCAGTTACCGCAGCCGTTCAGGTTAAAGCCATGGGGAAGTCGGTCATCATCGTATCACCAGATAAACACCTGGGCGGCATGTCTTCAGGCGGACTGGGATTCACAGACACGGGGAATAAAACAGTGATTGGCGGACTCGCAAGGGATTTTTACCACCGCCTCTTCCTGCATTACAATGACGAGAAGGCATGGCAATGGGAGAAAAAAAGTGAATATGGTAATGTGGGTCAAGCTACGGTGGCACTCGATAGTACTTACAAAACCATGTGGATTTTTGAACCGCATGCAGCAGAAGCTGTCTTTGAACAGTATGTCAGGGAAAACAACCTCGTTATTCACAGGGATATGTGGCTCGACAGAAACAAAGGGGGCGTGACAGTTAAAAATGGACAAATAGTCTCCATCCGCACCCTGAATGGAAGCATTTACAAGGGTAAGATGTTCATTGATGCTACCTATGAAGGTGATCTCATGGCAGCCGCAGGTGTTTCTTACACCGTGGGGAGAGAAGCCAATGAGGTCTATGGTGAGCAGTGGAATGGGGTACAAACAGGTGTTTTTCAACACAGGCATTATTTCATGCAGCCGGTTGATCCCTATAAAATTCCAGGAAATCCAGCGAGCGGTCTCCTTCCTGAAATCAGTGCAGCTCCTCCAGGTCAAAAAGGTGCAGGAGATAAAAAATTACAGGCTTATTGTTTTCGGTTGTGTATGAGTAATCATCCGGAAAACCGGGTTCCTTTCCCCAAACCTGAGGGGTACGACCGTTCACGCTATGAGTTACTGGCCAGGGCTTTTGCAGCCGGATGGGGCGATGTGAAGGAAGTATTCTCCAAGTTCGATACCATCCCCAACAAGAAAACAGATACCAACAACCATGGTCCCATGAGCAGCGATTACATCGGCGGGAACTATGATTATCCGGAAGCCACTTATGAACGCAGGAAAGAGATTATTAAGGCCCATGAGCTGTATCAGAAAGGGTACCTGTATTTTTTGGCCAACGATACCGCTGTACCTGTAGCGGTGCGAAAAGAGATGGCTAATTTCGGACTGGCCAAAGATGAGTTTACAGACAATGACAACTGGCCACACCAGTTGTACATCCGTGAGGCAAGAAGAATGATAGGTGATTTCATCATGAAGGAAGCAGATGCATTGGGCAAAACAAATATTGTCCGTCCAATTGGCATGGGGTCTTATGCCCTTGATGCACACAACGCGCAACGATATGTGACGCCGGAAGGATACGTGCAGAATGAAGGCGATATCGGTGTGAAGCCCGCAAGACCCTACAGCATCGATTATGGAACCATCCTGCCGAAAGAAAAAGAGTGCAGCAACCTGTTGGTGCCTGTTGCCGTTTCCAGTTCGCATATCGCCTACGGTTCTATCCGGATGGAGCCGGTGTTCATGATACTCGGACAAAGTGCAGCAATAGCAGCAGTAATGTCGATTGAAAAGAAAATAAGTCCACAGGCATTGCCTTATCCGGAATTGGAGCAGGAACTGCTTAAGGTGGGACAGGTATTGGTTTACACAAATAAAAATAAAAAATAGGTGGGGATAAGCTTAGTTAAGCGTGTAGTTTTGCTGGTCTTGGTGAAGGTTCTGTCAATTTCAATGGCATTGGCACAGCAATCCGGTGTGGTCAGTGGTAAAGTGGTGGATATGGCCGATAGCCTGGCTAAATCAGGCCTTAAAGGTGCACGTGCACAATTGTTGGTTTTGCCTGATTCTACGCTTGTCAAATCAGTTGTTACTGGTGCCGATGGTTCATTTGTTTTCTCGGGACTTCCCTTTGGGGATTTCGCACTTCGAATCAGTTTCTCCGGTTATGTCTCAGCAGAAAAAAGTATTCGTCTCTCTTCAACAGATTTTGTTGAGGAGTTGGGTAAGGTGAGTATGCAGCGCTTTGCGAACATGCTGGAAAGCATAATCATCCGCAGTGCTACCATGGCGGTGATGGGCGATACTACAGAGTTTAATGCCAGTCAGTTCAAAACCCTGCCGAATGCTTCCACAGAAGATCTCCTGAAAAAGGTTCCGGGTATGGATGTTGACCGTGACGGCTCCATCAAAACGCAGGGAGAGCCCGTTACCAGAATATTGGTGGATGGCAAACCTTTTTACGGCAATGATCCTAAACTAGCTACCCGAAATCTGCCCGCTGATATAATTGAGAAAATACAGATCATTGATGCAATGAGTGACCAGAGTCAGTTCAGCGGATTTGATGATGGCAATCGCATCAGAACCATCAACATCATTACCAAGAAAGACCGGAAGAGGGGGGTGTTTGGAAAAGGCAGTGTGGCCTATGGTTCCAAAGACCGCAATGCCAGTGCGGCAAGTGCCAATTTCATCAATGGAGAAAGAAAGCTTTCTTTCCTCACGCAGTACAACAACATCAATAATCAGAACTTTACCATTCAGGATTTTTTGGGAGAGATGAATCCCGGCGACAAAGCCGCTTCCGGCGGAACCAATGTGTATACGGGTAATGCCAATGGTATCTCTACCACATTTAGCGGAGGTGTCAACTACAATGAAGAGTTCAATAAGAAAACTAAAATCGCAGCCAATATTTTTTACAGTGATATTGACATCACCAACAACCGTGATCGTTTCAGGGAAACCTTTGTAGTGAATGATTCATCATTCTTCAATACCGCCAGGATTATTTCAGGTAATACCAATAAAAACCTACGTGGTTTTCTGGAGATAGATCACATGTTCGACAGTGCACATACCGTGCTGATTCGTTCAGAATACAGCAATCAGTATTCTGACTATCTTACTGAAAGTCAGTCGTACACCACAAAAGGTATGCTTACCCCTTTCAGTGCCCTGCAATCCACCAACCGCTCCGGTAACAATGGATACAACCTCAGCAACAGCATGCTCTATCGCCATCGCTTCAATAAACGCGGCAGAACCATGAGTTTGAATCTCACCCAGGGCATTAATGAAAGCGACCGGGATGGGGTGACTGTTAGCTATAACGACCGTTACAGCAGAGGGAAAGATACGCTTGACCAAAGCGGTGTTACCCTGGTAGACAGCAAGCGCTGGGGCGCTACACTTTCATATACAGAACCTGTATCATCAAAAGTCCAGATGGAGGTTTTTTATACAAAGAGTAAAAACGACAATGGATCTGATCAGCAGACGTACAGAAGAAATCTGTCGACCGGCCTCTATAGCATCATTGTTCCGACGCTGACCAATCAGTTTGAGAATGATAATTTTTACGACAGGGGGGGAGTAAGTTTCAGGCGCCAGGTCAACCGATATTGGAGTTTCGGAAGTGGCCTTTATTTGCAGCAGGTCAGTATGGCGAGCATCAATGTTACCAAGGAAACCACCATCAACAGACCTTTTGTAAACTGGTTACCCAATGCCAGTCTGCAATACCGCAGGGGTAAAACAAAATACCTGCGCATCAATTACAGGACCTGGACTCAGCAGCCATACATTACACAATTGCAGGATGTGGTGAATAATGGCAGCCTCTTGTACGTGCGCGCTGGTAATCCGGATTTGAAACAGGAATACCACAACAACATCACCATGAATTACAACTCCGTCAGGGGTAGCAATTCCAGTAACTTTTCTGCCAACCTCAATGCCACATTCATTGCTAACCGCATCGCCAATACGGTGTTTTTCAACAGTACATCTTCATCGGTGCTGGTTGAGGATTATCTGCTGATCCCCGGTGCACAATATGCTAAACCGAGGAATCTCGACGGGGCTTTTGACATTGGCGTCAATGCCAGTTACAGCAAGTCTTTCAAGGATCCCAAAGCTAACCTTGGCATCTACCTATACGCCCGTGATATACGTGATGTTAACCTGTTCAATGACGTAACCGCCAATACAGACCGGTATATTACTGGCGGTACAGTCAAACTAACCCTGAATTTGGCAGATTACCTCGATCTTGTATTGTCGAGCAACACGAATCTGAACTTCACCCGTTACACTGCAGCTAACAGGGAGGATATCAATTTCTTCAGTGAGCGATTGTCTGTTGAGCCTACTGTAACTACAAAGAACGGATGGGTTTTTTCCAATGACCTCGATTACATCATGAACCGCGGAAGTGCAGCTTCTTTCAACCAGAATATCCCACTCTGGAATGCTGGTGTGGCCAAGTTGTTTTTGAAGAACAGAACAGGTGAGCTCAGGCTGACAGTATTCGATATGCTGAATGCCAACAGGAGTGTAACCAGGCAGGTAGAGCTGAATTATGTGGAAGATGTACGAACGGCGGTACTGAACCGTTATTTCCTGTTGAGTTTTACTTATCACCTCCGTAAATTCGGCGGCAGGATTTAAACAATTAATTCCGTGTGAATCTGATCATGCACGGACTTAGGTTTATTTTTTGTCGTAATTTCCGATTCTTATTTCATCTCTTTAGAGCTGCTTTCATGAAATTATACAAGATCAGTGATTCTGTTTACATTGAATACCAACAACAGGTTTATCCGGCTGCAGGTCAGCATTGGGATGAGCTGGTGAATGCAGATGATTTATATGCACACCTGCAAAGCCTTGTGGCTACTGCATCTCCGGTGGGAGATGCCGGATGGCTGCATTCGCAACGACTGCAAGCCCCCTTGGGAACGCAGGAGATATGGGCAGCAGGTGTTACTTATTTGCGCAGCAAGGAAGCAAGGATGGAAGAGTCCAAACTCAGTGGTGGCGCAGATTTCTACGCCAAAGTATACGAGGCGGAAAGACCCGAGCTTTTTTTCAAATCTACTGCTTCACGCTGTGCGGGTCCTGGTGAAGCTGTTTACATCCGCAGTGATTCCCACTGGAATGTGCCCGAACCAGAGCTCACCCTTTTTGCCAACAGGCATGGAAAAATTGTGGGCTACACCATTGGCAACGACATGAGCTCCAGGGATATTGAAGGAGAGAATCCGCTCTACCTCCCACAGGCGAAATGCTATGAGCGTTCAGCCGCCATCGGCCCCTGTTTGTGGGTTCCAGAGCATCCTATCCATCCCGATACAAAAATCAGGATGCAGATCAGCAGAAATGCTGCACAGGTCTTCAGCGGTGAAATTTCCATCAATCAGATGAAACGCAAACAGGATGAGCTGATTAGTTTCCTGTTCAGGGCCATGCATTTTGAACAGGGAGCTTACCTGATGACCGGCACTTGCCTGGTGCCTCCCAATGATTTCACCCTGCAACCCGGAGATATCGTAAGCATGACGATAGACGGGATTGGTACCCTTGAAAACAAAGTTGAACAACTGAATTAAAATAAACAACATGACCTACGTGGCAGACAACAACAGGTATGAACGCATACCTTACCGCAGGAGCGGCAACAGCGGACTCGTACTTCCGGCTATCTCATTGGGATTATGGCAGAACTTTGGTCACGTCGATCTTCGCTCCAATTATGAGCAGATCCTGTACCGCGCTTTTGATCTGGGAATCACCCATTTTGATTTAGCGAACAATTATGGTCCGCCCCCGGGCAGTGCTGAATCCAATTTCGGAGACATCCTGCAAAAGGGATTTGGCAGGTACCGCGATGAGATGATCATCTCCACCAAGGCAGGATT
>CANHUF010000113.1 GCA_947463715.1 Sphingobacteriales bacterium | reverse complement strand
ATTTTTCAGATTCCCGAAAGTAAAATTTATATCCTGAAAAGCCATAGGGAATTACGCAAACGATGACATATCACCCTACTAAAGTACTATAGAAATAATGTGGAAAAAATTGTGCAGAAAATGTGAATTATTAACATAATATGTTAATTTCGTGTTTGTATCCAATATGAAAACAATTCCTATCCAATTCCTTTGACGATTCCAAAACCTTAACGCTTACTATTTTTAACTGGAATTGAACTATGAACAAAAACTTAGTCAGTGCGATTGCACTGTCGATGACATGTCTTGCTATGGCTTGTCAAAAATCAGTAATTCAGGAATTACCTGAAATCTCATCGTCTTCTTTAAACATTACCGGACAAAGTAACCTGACGCCAAAAGAACTTTTGGGTAAGATGATTTACTTTGATGCCAATCTTTCTGAACCTGTTGGCAGACAAGCCTGTGCATCCTGTCATTTGCCGGATAATGGCTACACGGGATTCGCCAGCCTGCCTTTGGGCGGACAATTCTCCGGGGCAGTTGCCGGAATAGGAGAAGGCGCATTTCCTGGTAGATTCGGAAACAGAAGAGCACCCAGCGCTGCTTATGCAACTTTCAGTCCTACTTTCAGGATGATTGAAGACAATGAATTCAAAGGCGGACTATTCTGGGATGGAAGGGCAACAGGATTGCGATTGGGTATACCGGCTGCTGAACAGGCACTCGGACCTTTTTTAAGTTATGCTGAGCAGAATCATCCAACTTCCTTAGATGTTTTAAACAAACTCAAATCTCCCACCT
This sequence comes from Sphingobacteriales bacterium, assembly GCA_947463715.1. Classification (GTDB taxonomy): domain Bacteria; phylum Bacteroidota; class Bacteroidia; order Chitinophagales; family Chitinophagaceae; genus Pollutibacter. The sequence continues at coordinate 6,938 of CANHUF010000113.1, read as the reverse complement.
ACCAGGAAATCTGGCAGCAGGTATGGGGAAGCCCTCTTTATACATCTAACCAGCAGCAAATTGAGCTCAATTATGACAGGGTAGGCCTTTCAATTGCTGCCTATGAAGCTTCCAAAGAAATGAATCCGTTCTCTTCAAAGTACGACGCCTATCTAAGAAAAGAAACTGACCTGACTAAAGAAGAAAAAGAGGGCTTAGCCCTGTTTAACAATGATGGCAAATGTTTCAGGTGCCATCTCTCAGAAGGTACAGCCGCCAATCCACCCTTGTTCACAGACTTCGAATATTACAATCTTGGAATTTCCAAAAACCCACAAAATCCATATTACGCAGTTAACGCCTCATTTATAGATAAAGGATTAGGCGGTTTCCTTGAGGCCAGTGGTAATGCTGCCTGGAGAAGCGCTGCCAAAAATAACATGGGTAAATTCAAAACCCCTACACTGCGTAACATTGCCAAAGGAAACAATAAACGTTTCATGCACAATGGTGCATTCACTTCGTTGGAGCAGGTAGTTGATTTCTACAACACCCGTGATGACTCTAAATCAAGCAACCGATGGCCAAAGCCTGAATATGACGATAACCTGCAAAAAGGATGGATGGGAAATCAAGGATTATCAAAAAGACAGGTAAACGCAATAGTGGCCTTTATGAAAACTCTGAACGATGGCTGGAGCAATTCAGTTTCAGCACCTGTGAACTAATTCAAGTAAATAGATGAATAGTCTAAAAAAGTCTGGCATTAGTGCCGGACTTTTTTTATGCCCATCTGTTAACTAAATCGGTTTAAAGGCATGAATTAGTTTTTGTAAATACTTCAAAATCCTTAATTTACGGATACTATTGACGATTGTATCTTAAATCGTCAGTATTCTATCAATTCAACCAACCGATTGCCTTTAAACTGCCATCATGAAAAGGAAACTTTACCTTGTTGCAAGCTCTTTGCTTTTCGCCCTTGTCTGCTCCCTGATATTTGTTGCCTTCACTACTGAAGAACAACCGGTTATCGCAGCAGATCCAAAAGTAGCCAACCTCAAACTTCCTGCCGGCTTCAGCGCTGAAAGGTTGTACGGACCATCAGAACATGAAGAGGGTTCATGGGTGGCGATGACCTTTGATCACAAAGGCAGAATCATTGCTTCCGACCAGTATGGCAACCTTTACCGCATGTCGGTTCCTGCCATTGGTGATACCATCACCAAATCTCAGGTGGAAAAACTGGAAGTACTCCAGGACCCCGAATACAAAAGTGATACCAGCAAAGCAAAAATATCCATCGGCTATGCCCATGGTTTGCTTTATGCTTTCAACAGCCTTTATGTGATGATCAATCACAGGGGCGATTCCAAACTGAAAAAAACAAGTGGTCTCTACCGCCTGCAGGATACGGACGGAGACGACCAATACGATAAAACAACGCTCATCAAACTGCTCGACGGCTCCGGTGAGCATGGTCCGCACAGCATCGTGCTTTCTCCTGATAAACAATCACTCTACGTGGTGGCCGGCAACTTCACCAAGATCCCCCAAATGGATGCCTACCGCAATGTTCCTGATGGCAAGTTGGATAACCTGTTGCCACTGATCAAGGATCCACGTGGACACGACAATACTGTAGAATCTCAAGGTGGCTGGGTGGCTAAAATCAATCCGGAAGGCTCATACTGGGAACTGATTGCTTCCGGCTTCCGTAACTCTTTTGACCTCGCCTTCAATGAAGTGGGTGAACTATTTACCTACGATTCTGATATGGAGTGGGATTTCGGTACACCCTGGTACCGCCCTACAAGAATCCTGCATGTAACAAGCGGTGGCGAATACGGCTGGAGACCGGGTACATTAAAATGGAATGCCAACTATCCAGACAACCTGCCGGCAGTCATCAACATCGGTCAGGGTTCTCCTACTAACTTCATCCATGGCGGCAACGCCCGCTTCCCGGAGAAATACCGCAATGCACTCTTTGCGTTCGACTGGAGCTTTGGTATCATCTATGCCATCTTCCCGAAACAACAGGGAGCTTCTTACACAGCAACTGGTGAAGAATTCATATCTGGTTCTCCACTGCCGCTTACAGATGGCGTAATCGGTCCTGATGGCGCACTTTACTTCCTCACAGGCGGAAGAAGACTGGAATCAGACCTCTACCGCGTTACTTTCACAGGCGTGGAAAACAAAACCGCCAAACCGGCACCTGCCGTGCTCAGTGAAGCACAGAAACTGAGGATGCAGCTGGAAACCTACCATGGTTCACCCAAGCAGGGAGCTATCGCTTTTGCATGGCCCCACCTCAAAAACGCTGATCGTCACATCCGTTATGCCGCCAGGATTGCGGTGGAAGCTCAGCCTTTGAGTGAGTGGACCGACAAAACACTGAAGGAAACTGATCCAGTTATCCTCACCAACGCAGCAATCGGACTGGCAAGAAGAGGCAACGCATCCGTAAAAAAACAACTGCTTACTGCACTGACTAAAATAAACCTCAGCACGCTTACAGAAGGACAGAAACTGGATCACCTCCGTGCCGTTGAACTGGTATTTGCCCGCATGGGAGCTCCTGATGCGGCTGAAAAAACCATGGTGGCAAATCAGCTCAATCCGTATTACCCTGCTGCCACCAATGACCTGAACAAGGAACTGAGCAAGCTACTTGTTTACGTGGAAGCGCCGAAAGCAGTTGAAAAAACCATGGCACTCCTGGCTACTGCCAAAGACGGTGCAGGTAGCATAAAAACACTCTCTGAATCTTCCGATCTCATCCTGCGTAATCCGCAATACGGCATTGATATCGCGGGCATGCTTTCCAAAATGCCGCCGCTCACCCAAACCTGGTATGCCAATGTGCTGAGTCAGGCTAAAACGGGATGGACTCCTGAATTGCGCAACACTTACTTCAAGTGGTTCTACACGGCATTTGGCTATAAAGGTGGTGTATGTTATGTAGGGTTCATTGATAAAGCCCGGACCAACGCATTGGCGCATGTTCCGAAAGAGTCCTTTGCCCAACTGAACAAAATTTCCGGCGATGAAATCGTTAAAGTAGTGAACCGTGGTGTTGACGTTGGTACCGTCCTGGCCAAAGGTCCGGGTCGCAACTGGAAACTGGAAGAAGCCCTTGTTGCCATAGATACCGCCAAAGGCAAAAGAGACTTTGAGCAAGGCAAAGCCATGTTCGCCGCCTCTCTCTGCAAATCCTGTCACCAGGTAAAAGGAGAAGGTGGTATATCCGGACCAGACCTGACACAGCTGGGCACCCGTTTCTCCAACAAAGACATGCTTGAAGCCATCATTTCACCAAGTAAAGCCATCTCCGATCAATACGGTTCTACGGTTTTCTTCCTGAAAAAAGGTGGTTCCATCCTTGGTCGACTGATCAGGCAGGATAATACCAACTATTACATCTCTCAGAATCCATTTGATGCTACTGTGGTTAGAACCGTTGCCAAAATCAATGTGGCCCGCACAAGGGTTTCAGATGTTTCTCCGATGCTGCCCGGTATGATCAACGGACTCAATCCGGAAGAACTGAACGACCTGGTTGCCTACCTCAAATCTGCAGGCAATCCAAACAACCCTGTTTATACCGCATCCAAATAAAGGGGTATGACAAGACAAGGTTCAGTGTGGAGCGATAAAGTTTCGCAGGTTGCTCAAATCGGTGGTATCGAAACCGCTGTCCTGGATAATGGTATCAGCAGGGGGATGCGTGTAGCCTGGTTCAATACGGGATCAGGACTGCGTTTCAAGGTGCTGATAGACAGGGGAATGGACATTGCTGATGCGGCTTTCAACCAGTATAACCTTTCCTGGCTGAACCACGCTGGATTCACACCACCGCAGCTGTTGTCTGATAAAGGAATAGACTGGCTGCGGACCTTCGGGGGTGGACTGGTCAACACCTGCGGATTGCAACATGTGGGCGGACCAGAAAAAGATGAAACCGGAGAACGGGGTGTACACGGACGAATCAGCAACACCCCAGCAGAAATTATTTCCATCATTCAGCCTGATCCTGCCAGGGGGCAATACGACATGCAGCTCACCGGACGCATGCGGGAATCGAACATATTCGGTCCGAACCTCGAACTGATCCGAACCATCACGGCGACCCTTGGTTCGTCTCGGATCACCATTTCAGATGAAATCATCAACAGAGGCAATATTCCTGCCCCACACATGATCCTCTACCATTGCAATTTTGGGTGGCCCCTGGCCGATGCCGGAACAAAGCTCATCTGGGAAGGAAACATGACAACGCGCCTGGGGGAAGCCTTCACAAACGGCGAAGCCTTCAAAACCCTGCGCGATACTGTTCCTGAACACAGTGGCAATGGAGAAGAAGTGGGTGTGGTAGACATCAAAGCTGATGAGCAGGGCAACTGCCGCTGCGGTATATACAATCCTGCCATAGAACTTGCTGTTGCACTGGATTTCCCAAAAGCACAGCTTCCCTGGCTAACCAACTGGCAGCACCTTGCAAAGGGAGAATATGTTACCGGGATAGAGCCGGGATCACATCCGCCTATCGGACAGGCACTGGCAAGGGAAAGAAAAACGCTCCGCTTTATAGAACCCGGTGAAAGCATCCGCTATGATCTTCAAATGGAAGTCATTTCCGGACGCGCGGAGATTCAATCACACCTAAAAACATAGCATATATCTCATCACCCATAAACAACGCAACATGGCAACACAAGGCTTGGCACAAAAAGCACTGGAACAAGGGCAAGGCATTCTGCGGCTGGCACCCACCTGGGTACCCCGCTCATTCTGTGTACCTGGAAGAAGGATAAAATTACACCCAGACGATTACTACGTTCTGGGAGGAGAAAGAGGCGGCATCGACGAACGCTGGCTCTCTTCTACCACACCTGCGAAAAACGGTCCACTTACAGGAGAAAACGAAGGATTGAGTCCGGTTGTTTATCAGGAAGGAGGCACCACCCACCAGTTTCTGTTGAAAGACGCGGTAGATGAACTCAAAGGCGATCTCATCGGAAACAGGATTTGGGATGAGTACCAGAGCTGGCCGATGTATTCCAAGTTCTTTGATAATATGGGTCCACTCCCCCACCATGTGCACCACAATGATGAAAAAGCAGCGCTGATCGGACAAAAAGGCAAGCCAGAAGCTTACTATTTCCCACCCCAGCTCAACAACCATGGCGGTGATTTCCCTTATACCTTCATTGGAATTGCCCCAGGTACGCCAAAAGAGGTCATCAAGGAATGTCTGATGAATTTCACCAAAGGCGACAATAAAATCACCAACTATTCCCAGGCTTACAAGCTGGAACCTGGCACTGGCTGGGACGTTCCTCCCGGACTGCTTCACGCGCCTGGCAGCATGTGTACCTACGAGCCACAAAAGGCATCTGACGTATTCGCCATGTACCAGTCGCTTGTAAACGAAGCCATCATCCCCGAAGAGCTCTTGTGGAATGGCACTCCCAAGGAAAGCATCGGTGATTATGATGCGCTGATGGAAGTAATCGACTGGGACCTGAACGTTGATCCGAACATGATGGCCAACCGTTTCATGGCACCGAAGCCAGTCCATGACCTGGAAAGCATGAAAGCACAGGGCTATACCGAAAACTGGATCTGTTACAAGTCGGCCGACTTCAGCGCGAAGGAACTGACCGTCTTCCCCGGACAAACCGTTACCATCACCGACCAGGCCGCCTATGGCATCATTGTGATGCAGGGACGCGGCACATTTGGCGTATGGGAAATTGAGACACCTGCTCTCATCCGTTACGGACAACTCACCAATGATGAATTCTTTGTGAGTGAACAGGCTGCCAAAGCAGGTGTGAAGATTGTCAACACTTCTTCCACTGACCCTATCGTCATCCTCAAACATTTTGGACCCAACAACCCCGATTTAGCACTCTAATCAACCATACATGCAACATTTCAAAAAAAACGGCAAACTCATCTGGATCAGTTTGTTCATTGCCGCCGCAGGCTTTCTCGCGTTCATGCTGCCCGCATCTACACAATTGAAAATCAGCAAGGGCACGCACATCATGCTCATTGGCAACAACCTCGGTTCCAGGATGATGGAGGCCGATTTTTTTGAAACGGAAATGCAACTGCGCTATGCAGACAGTATGCTCTACATCCGCAACATGTGTGATGGGGGCAATACACCCGGATTTCGTCCGCACTCCGGCAGGAATACCCCATGGGCTTTCCCCGGTGCTGAAAAATTCCAGACAGAGCTGGCCAAACCGGCAGACATGGAAGGATTTGTAGAGTATCCTGATGAGTGGCTAACTAAACATCAGGCAGACATCATCATCGCTTTCTTTGGATACAATGAATCCTTCCAGGGTGCTGCCGGCCTGGCCAACTACAAAGCCGAGCTGGACGCATTTGTCAAGCATACCCTGGCCCAGCGCTACAATGGCAAAACAGCCCCACAGCTGGTGCTGGTTTCCCCTATCGCTTTTGAAAACCTTTCCGGCAAATACGACCTCCCCAACGGCATGGTGGAAAACCTCAACCTGAGGTCTTATACATTGGCGATGAAGGAAGTAGCCGCCAAAAACAAAGTGCATTTCATTGATGCATTCACCCCCAGTAAAACCTGGTTGGATGACCCTGCTACTGAACTGACCATTGATGGCGCACAGCTGACAAATGCCGGTTATGCCCGCTTCGGACCCTTCCTGGCTGATGAAATCTTCGGCAAGAAAAACAGTGCCAGCCAGCACCGCGACGCTGTTTATGCTGCTGTCGCTGAAAAAAACTGGATGTGGCACAATGATTACAAAATCCCTAACGGGGTGCATGTATTTGGTAGAAGGTATAACCCTTTTGGCCCCGACAACTACCCTGCAGAACAGAAAAAAATCAGGGAGATGACCCTCATCAGGGATACCGCCATCTGGCTCGCCGCCAAAGGTATTCGCATGGATGTTGCT
>CANHUF010000112.1 GCA_947463715.1 Sphingobacteriales bacterium | reverse complement strand
CTTTGCTGCAATCGACGAGCAAGGGCTTCAAAATCGGTATGCTCGAAATTCCGCTCCATCCCGTCAAAATGCTGCAGGAGCGGTCCGCCCGTCTGCGCATACCTGTTGTGCAATGGATAATATAACAATACCTGATGACTAGGCTTAGCGTGTTGCAAAAAGGATTGAATGCGCGTAACGTATTGATTGAGTTGATGAAAATGTTTCCATTGCGGATTGGTTGGCTGGAACTGCACTGCCGCATAAAAGTTCCATCCCGGCCATGCTGCCTCCGGAGCAGAATAGGGCGTTCCATGGTATACAATGTGATTGACACCTGCGAGGAAATATAGATCCAGCGCCTTTTTTACATCACCCCAGGTGGAAAGGAAATGTTCATCCAGCCAGGTTGCCGCTTCGGCTGAAACAAGTTTCTTTCCTGACACATGAGCCGCTGAAGTGGCAAACTTGAACCGCAGCCAGTCTGTCCCTTCTGTCTCCGGAATGTCTACCACACTATAGAGATCAAGCGTATTGGCTGGTGAACCATGAGATTGGTTACGGAGTATTTTACCCTGTGCATCACCCCATTTTTTCCAGGTTTCAGTAAACTGATGCAGGATCATACTATCAATTACACTGCGGTAATCAAACAATACACGGCTTTGTAGTTGCGGATCACCTTCTCCAAATAAAGCAGGAAGGTAGTTTAACAGGTCATAGCCTTTCATCTCCCTGAATTGCTCGAACATGCGGGAAGTCCAGTTGGCCTGCCCGCTTGCATCATCCACCTCATAGCTATCATTGAAAAACCCCCTCAGTTTAGTCAAATCCCTTCCCTGAAATGCAGTTGTAAAATGCTGCAGGTAGCGTTCTGTTGCTGCTTTGGAAAAGTGATCAATGGCATAACCTTCACCGCCGGGGGCAGCGCGTTCAACCATCTTACCGTGCAGCCCCCTGAACAGCGCCCAGACTTCCCATCTACCAGCAGGAGCTATCCAGTTGAGCCTGCCTTCAGGACTCACTTTCGATTTCAGTTCAACCGCCTGATTATCTGGTCCGTAGGCTACAACTGCCTCCAGTGGCAGTTTGCCGGCAAACTGAATCTGATCCAGCGCCCATTCCTGCAAGAGCGTGGATTGAAGAAAATCTACAGGAATATCTCCGGGTTTTCGTTTGATGGTGTTGGCTGTACGAATCATTCCGGGATGTTCAAAGACAATCAGGCTATCAAGCGATTCCCCTCCGTTTAAGATGTATTTTTTCCGGTAGATTGTCTTACTCGCATCTTCCGCACCAACCCAGGGTCCTCCAAAAGGCCAGCCTGTGGCATTTGCCAGGTCAACCCCCATCTTTTTGGCTGAAGAAACCTTTAAAGTGTGGCCGAGTAGGTCCAGCCAGCGGGTAGTCAGGAAAGGGACGAAAGCCTTTTCCTGCCCTTTGATCCCGTAAATAGGTGTAATCTCTATGCCCCCGATACCTGATGCCCTCAGTGCTTCCAGGTTGTAATCCAGTCCCTTTTCATTCACTGCACTGCCCAGCCACCACCAGCGGGTCCAGGGCTTTGTAATCGAATCAACCGGGGGCCATGATTGTGCAAAAACATGGACATATACCAATAAGGTTAAAAGAAGCAGGATTGTCTTTTTGAACATAAAATCTGGTTGTTGAAAGGAGTTACAAATTAGCGGTAATTCAGCTGAAAAAGGAAAATTTCAGTATGGCGCAGGATAGTTAACCCTGCATCATTTCTATATTTAGGCATGCAAAAGATTTTCATCACACTTTTACTCATGACCGTAATCAACCCATTGCTGAGTCATGCACAAAAGCTCCCCAACGAAAAACAGGTAATGCAAACATTGCGGAGAGCCAATCAATACTTCATGGATAAATGGCCGGATGCAGGAAAGGAAACAGTTACCAATAAAGTAAGACCCAGCAACCTGTGGACCCGCGCGGTATATTATGAGGGATTGGTTGGGTTGTACCAGGTGGATCCGCAGCAGACATATAAGGATTACATGATGCAGTGGGGAGAAAAACACCAATGGGGACTTTGGGGAGGAGCAACTGTGCGCAATGCTGATAACCAATGCTGCGCACAGACATACATTGATCTTTATCTCATGGATGGCAGTAAGCATACGGAAAGAATCAGCACCATCACAACCGCGATCAATAATATGAAAGGAACCAGCAAAATAGACGACTGGCACTGGATTGATGCTTTGCAGATGGCCATGCCGGTGTTTGTTAAACTGGGTAATATTTACAGTGATACCAGTTACCACAACCGCATGTATGACATGTATAGCTATACCAAGCGGAAGCATGGCTACAAAGGATTATATAATGCTGAAGAACACCTTTGGTGGCGCGACAAGGATTTCGATCCCCCATACAGGGAACCCAATGGGGAAAACTGCTACTGGAGCCGCGGTAACGGATGGGTGATTGCAGCGTTGGTCCGCACACTCGAAGAACTTCCTCCAAGTGATCCGCACTACAAGGAATACCTGCAAGACTATCTCGATATGTGCAAGGCCTTATTACCTCTTCAGAGAAAAGATGGATACTGGAACGTCAGCCTCAAAGACCCAGCGCATTATGGAGGAAAAGAAGTTAGTGGAACAGCACTGTTCACCTATGGTTATGCCTGGGGAATCAGAAAAGGTCTACTCGATAAAAAAACTTTCCTGCCTGCTGTTATGAAAGCATGGAAATCCATGAGTAGCGAGGCTGTACACAATAATGGAAAGCTGGGATTTGTGCAGGGAACTGGAAAAGAGCCAAAAGACGGACAACCAGTCAATTTCAATTCTACTCCGGATTTTGAAGACTACGGACTCGGCTGCTTTTTATTGGCTGGAGCTGAAATAATCAAACTATCCAGATGATTTGTAGGAGTATATCGTATATTAACCCGTTATAAAATAATAGACCATTATGGATCCATTAATAATCCTCGTTGCCGGCATTGTTGTTGTGGTTGGAGGAATCATCGTTTTCAAACTCCATCCATTTCTGTCACTGCTGCTCGCTGCCTTAACTGTTGCACTTTTGACGCCAGAAAACCTCACCTATGAATTTTTTCTGGGCAAGGGAATGACAGATGCAGAAGCCCTGAAGCTGGCTCATAAGAGCATTGGAGAACGCATTGCCACAGAGTTCGGAAATACCTGTGCCAAAATCGGTATCCTGATTGCTATGGCTGCAATTATTGGCAAGAGCATGCTGGATAGTGGATCAGCAGAGAAAATAGTCAGGTCGATGCTGAAAGTCACAGGATCCAAAAGAGCTCCCATTGGTTTTACCCTCAGCAGTTTTTTCCTGACCATTCCAGTATTTGTAGACACTGTTATTTTTCTTATGATGCCATTGGCCAAAGCCATGGGGATGAAACTGGGCCGAAACTACCTGTTGCTTGCACTGTCTGTGATTGCCGGCGCGGTAATGGCCAACTCCTATGTACCACCTTCTCCTGGTCCGCTCTTCCTGATAGGTGCGATGAATGTACCAATTGGACTCATGATGATTTGCGGATTGCTACTGGGATTATGTACCATTACCGTAGGTTATTTTGTTGCAGTATACCTCAATAAAAAATACGACATCCCTCTGCGAGATGCACCTGATGCCCGCCTGGAAGACATTGCTGCACTTGCGCAAAAAGACGACAAAGATTTACCGCCACTTGGATGGGCCATCATGCCGGCCCTGTTCCCCATGGTGATGATTTGTATCCGGTCGATGTTTGAGGCATTTGTCAAAACGGATGGAGCATTAACATCATTACCCTTTTTAAATAAAGCAATAGATGTCATTTTATTTTTTGGAGATAAAAATATTGCGTTACTGACGGGTGCATTGATTGCACTGTTCGTGCTGATCAGACAGAAAAAAGACGACAAAAGCAAGCTTACAGCATTTGTTCAAAATGCACTGATGAGCGGAGGCGGAATCATACTCATTACCGCCTCAGGCGGAGCCTTCGGCGGGATGTTGCAACAATCCGGTATCAGCCAGCGTATTGCTGAGCTTTCAAGCAATTTCCAGCTCGCCCTGATTCCTTTGGCCTTTCTTATTACCATGATTGTGCGCACCGCACAGGGGTCTGCAACAGTTGCATTGATCACCGCGTCTGGTATACTTTCCGGCATGGCGCAACAGGCCAATCTGGAATTTCATCCTGTTTACCTCTGCCTGGCCATAGGAAGCGGAGCCAAACTGATACCCTGGATGAATGATGCCGGATTCTGGATCATGTGCAAGACCAGCAACCTGACCGAAACAGAAGCGTTGAAAACTATCGCCCCCATGCAAAGTATTATGGGTATTGCAGGACTGATCATCACCATGCTCGCGGCATGGATTTATCCCATGGCCTAACCTACTTGTACACCAATGTCAATAAAATGTATCCTCAAAATCAGTCAGGCAGACAATGTAGCCATTGCCGTTAATATCGAAGGCATTCCCGAAGGAATGCAGATAAATGAAGGACTAATCAGTCTGGAACAGGTGCCCATGGGGCATAAAATAGCCTTGGAAGACATCCCGGAAGGCGGACCAGTCATCCGTTACGGATATATAATCGGAATTGCCAGAACACCCATCCCTGCCGGTTCCTGGGTCCAGGAGCACCTGCTGGAAATCCCTGAAGCACCTGCGCTGGATGAAATCCCTTATCACCCTGTTAACTGGCAAGTACCAGAAAAACTGGAGGGCTATACTTTTGAAGGGTACCGCAATCCTGATGGAACTGTTGGTACCAAAAATATTTTGGGCATCAGCATGAGTGTCCAATGCGTTGCCGGCATGGCCAACTACGTAATAGATAAAATCAAAAAAGAACTGCTGCCGCTTTATCCTAACGTAGATGATGTCATTGCCCTCAGTCACCATTATGGCTGTGGTGTGGCCATCAATGCCCCAGCCGCAGCTATACCCATCCGCACCATACACAACCTGGCAAGGAATCCCAATCTCGGTGGAGAGATTATGGTGCTTGGACTTGGATGTGAAAAGCTGCGACCAGAAACCATCACCGGTCAGGATACAGGCAACATCCTTTATATGCAGGATGAATCGTTTACCGGGTTTCATGAAATGGTAGACGCTGTACTGGAGACTGCCAAAATACACCTATCCAAACTCAATGCCCGCCGGCGTGAAACCTGTCCGGTTGCCGATCTTGTTGTTGGCATGCAGTGTGGAGGCAGTGACGCCTTTTCCGGACTCACAGGGAATCCGGTTGCAGGATATGCAGCAGACCTGATTGTTCGTGCAGGAGGAACTGTTTTCTTTTCAGAAGTCACCGAAGTGCGTGATGCCATAGGTCAGCTGGTTGCCCGGGCAGCCGATGCAGAAGTGGCACAGAAACTGGTTACAGCAATGAAATGGTATGATGAGTATCTACTGAACGGACTGGCAGATCGCACAGCAAATACCACTCCGGGAAACAAAAAAGGCGGACTCAGCAATATTGTGGAGAAGGCCCTCGGGTCAGTAGTGAAATCAGGCACCATGCCTATTGTGGATGTTGTTGCCCCCGGAGAACGTGTAAAGAAAAAAGGACTTCAGTTTGTTTCTACGCCTGCCAGTGATTTTGTTTGTGGCACCCTGCAGCTTGCTGCCGGCATGAACCTGCATGTATTTATAACGGGACGTGGTACGCCATACGGACTCACCATGGTTCCGGTTATCAAGATAAGCTCCAACAGCAAGCTGGCCAACAGGTGGCATGACCTGATTGACTTCGATGCGGGTCCGGTTGCAACAGGAGAAAAAACCATTGAAGAGCTGGGCTGGTCCTTGTTCCACGACATGCTTGAAGTAGCGAGTGGAAGGAAAAAAGTAGCCACAGACATACTCGGCATTTATAACGACCTGGTACTTTTCAATCCTGGTCCATTAACCTGATTTTTAAAATTCATAACATACCACAATGGAACTCTCAAGAATTAAAGACTCACTGGAAAACGGCTTACTTTCCTTTCCGATAACAGACTTCGACCAAGACGGTCAATTCAATCCGGTTACCTATCAATCAAGGCTGGAATGGTTTCTCGAACATGATATTTCCTCCATATTTATTGCTGGAGGAACAGGAGAATTCTTTTCAATTGATCAGGATGAATATGCAGCTATCGTTGAAGTTTCGGTAGCCACAGTTAAAGAACGCGTGCCGGTGATTGCTTCAACCGGCAAAAGCGTTAAGGAAGGCATCAGACTTGCAGGCATTGCTGAAAAGGCGGGAGTCAATGCCTTGTTGCTATTCCCACCCTACCTGACTGAATGCCCACAGGATGGTGTGGTGGAATATGCCAGACAGATTATCAGCAGTACCACTCTTCCAGTTATCTATTATAACCGCGCCAATGGCACGCTGAGTGCAGCCAACATAGAAAAACTTGCCGCAGCTTGTCCGAACCTCATAGGGCTCAAAGACGGCACCGGTAATATACAGGAGTTGAATGATACCATCCGTACGCTGGGAAACAGGTTGTCATACATTGGCGGCGTACCTACAGCAGAGATCATGGCAGAAGCCTATCTCTCCATAGGCGTGAATACGTATTCTTCCGCTGCCTTTAATTTCGTGCCAGAGCTTGCCAACAAGTTTTATAAAGCCCTCCGTGCCGGCGACAAAGCAATTGTTGATCAAATTACCAGGGATTTTTATATCCCGCTAGTTCGGATGCGCAGCAGGAAGAATGGGTATGCTGTGAGCCTGATCAAAGCCGGAGCTGAAATCATAGGTAAACCTGCAGGTGCTGTACGGCCTCCTCTTTCAATGCCTACCAAAGCTGAGTATGAGGAGTTGAGCGCCCTGATAGGAAACAACGGGTAGGAAGCAATTAAAATGGTCCATCAATAGCGGCAGGGGCTCCATCTACCGGATATTTTGAAAAGCTGGATTGATCAACCTGTTTGAATATCAACTGGGAAAACATGTACAATCCATTTTTCCACACTTTAAAATCATGCACACCTGGTTCTATAAAATAAATATGAGGAACATTAATTACCTGAAGGTAATCATGTGTTCTTTTACTGAATGAAATCAATCTGTCACTCGCTCCGCAGGAAATGAAAAGCAGTTTGATTTTTTCTCTTGCTGCAGCTGCATCCGGAACCAATTCCTGTGGTGCTTTTGTGTTGGGTGCAGAAGAGAAACCACCTATCCAGGCAAACTTATCTAGATTACCCAGTCCAAAATTAAGCGATTGTCCGCCCCCCATGGATAATCCTGCAATTGCCCGATGCTCCCTGTCTGTGTATACTGAATATTTTTTTTCAACAAAAGGTATCAAGTCATTCAACAGGTCTTTTTCAAAGTTGGCAAATGCCTGTACTTTATCAGACGCCATGATGTTTCCTTCTGCACGGTCATTTTTCATAGCCCTTCCATTCGGCATCACCACAATCATAGGCTCTATTTTAGATAGCGCATAGAGGTTGTCTAATACCACTTGCGGATTCCCTCCCCTGAGCCATTCCTTTTCATCGCCTCCAATACCATGCAACAAATAAAAGACCGGATATTTTTTCTTTTTGGTATATCCCGGGGGCGTGTAAATCAACACACGCCGCAGTGTGTCAACTGTTTTGGATGCATAGATCAGTGTATCCAGATTCCCATGCGCAATGCTATCTCTTGGGGTATCAAAACCCGGTGGCATAGGCTTTATGATTTCCTGTGCCTGAACGGAAAAATGAATCAGCAAAACAGCAACGAGAGCAGGGATTAACTTTTTCATAATGGATAATTTTCTGGCAATGCTTT
>CANHUF010000111.1 GCA_947463715.1 Sphingobacteriales bacterium | reverse complement strand
GAAAAGTTTTCTATTGACAAGCTGACTAAAGAATTGAATAATCCTTATTCTTCATTTTATTTCGCTCAACTTGGTGAAGAGGTAATCGGTTTTTTAAAAACCAATATGGGTAATGCGCAGACTGAGTTAAAGGATTTGAATGCTTTTGAGATTGAGCGCATTTATGTGTTGCCGGCATTTCATGGGAAGAAAGTAGGACAACTGTTAATGGATAAAGCCATTGAACAAGCGGGGAAAACCACATGCAGTTATATCTGGTTGGGTGTTTGGGAAGAAAATTACCGGGCCATCCGTTTTTATACAAAGAATGGCTTTTCCAAATTTGATACCCATATTTTTAAATTAGGAGATGATGAGCAAACGGATTGGATGATGAAGCGTGACATCTAGCATGTTTTGCAAATTCAAAACACATTTTTTTTACACTTTTTTGATGAATTTGGCCGGAACGCCACCTACAATCGTATTGGCTGGAACATCTTTGTTGACCACAGCGCCTGCCGCAACTACAGCATTTTCACCAATTGTTACACCAGGCAAAATAGTAGCCCCTGCTCCAATCCAGGCATTATTTTTAATATGAATAGACTTTAAAATCAGCGATTTTCTTTGCGATGGATCTGTAGGGTGATTTTCGGTGATTAAATTGACTTTCGGGCCAATTAAAACATTGTCTTCAATAGTAATTCCACCCAAATCTAAAAACGAACATCCATGGTTGATGAAAACATGGTTTCCAATTGTGATGTGCTTTCCAAAATTGGTATGGAAAGGAGTGAAAACCGTAGTACTCTGGTCAATTGTTTTTCCAATTATTGCAGATAGTCGATCTCTTATTTCTGCTGTGTTTGAAGAACTATTCAATGCTACTGAAGCAGCTATGGTCTCATTTACAATTTCATAGACCTTTGAAAATTCATCAGTCGTTGTTTCAATCAACCCACCAGCAAGCAGTTTATCGAAGATGTTCATGATGCCCTATTTTTTAGCGCTGGCAAATTAGGCTAACTCGAGCAATGGTTTCACAAAAGTATCATATAAGTTAAAAAAGTAAAAATAAATATACAAAAAGTAAAATAAACCATACTCTTTTTAATATGTTTACTTTACTTTGGTTTTTTATCATCCGGTTTACTTGGTTGAAAAATAAAATCAACAAATTGTAGCGTCATGAAGAATAGTATCAAAGTTGAGCGAGCCAAGAAAAATATTACGCAAGCTGAATTGGCTGATCTCATAAAAGTAAGCCGACAAACCATTAATGCGATGGAGCTTGGGAAGTATGTTCCCTCTACTGTGCTGGCGTTGCGTTTGGCTGCTATTTTTATGATTCCGGTTGAACAGCTTTTTCAACTGGAAGAAAGTGACTGGTCATAATATCTGATTAAATTGCTTTGAAGGTTTGAGCAATAGGTTTGACCGAATTATAAGTTAAGCGAAATTCCAGTGGACAACCATCTTCCAGGCATTTTTGCTCCGATAAAATCAGCATATTTTACGTTGAAGAAATTATCGGCCTGAAAGAATAAAGTGGTCTTTTTATTCCATAAATAAATATCAGCACGCAGGTTCACAACACTGAAAGATTTACTCACTGGTACTATGAGTACATTTGTGGTTTGTGCCTCGCGCCTTTTCATCAAAGTACTGATTGATATCAATCCTCGTGTGTGCGTTAATTGTATATTGCTGTTCCAGATTACCCTTGCGTAGTTTGATAAATAAAGCGAAGAAACATCATTTGTTGCAGCAGCCTTTACCAAAGTGAGTCCAGTATTCCATCTGATGTTTAGTTGCGAGGATAGTTGATGTGCACCATTGATATCCAATTCTGCACCTGTTGTTTGCACGCTGGCAACATTCAATGCCAGTGCATAAATTCCGCCTGCAATCAGGTTTTCCCTGCGTGGCATATTGTTATATGTTGTGTTTACCCAGTCGATCAGATTTGATTGATTTCTTCTGAAAAGAGTAAAGTGTAGTTGAACAGGGGATTGACTGAATAGGTCAGCTCCCAATTCCATATTGAGGCTTTTTTCAGCTTTTAAATCCGGATTACCAATTCTTCCACCAGTAACTCCCGTTTTTTTGTAGTTGTTGAAACGCTCGGTAAAGTCGGCATCCCTCACTCCTTTTGCTATACTTCCCCTTAGACTGATATTTTTCATCACATATGAAAAATTGAATTGTGGGACGAAGTTCCACTGGTAGGATCTATCCCAGTCCAATCTTAGTCCTTCAGTCAGGAATAATCCTTTTAGTGGCTGATGAAACAAGACTGAATATAGCCCTGCATGCTGATGGGTATGGTTTCCTCTATCGTTTGACTGGATAATTTTATTGGACGCTTGAATACCGTTGGTCCATCTCGCTTGTTGCCATTTATATTTATTAACCTGCCTCAGATCAGCGTTCAGCAGTCTTGTTCTATTGTTATTGGCTATGCTTTTTGGTCTGAACCGGTATTCATCTTCAAGTTGCCTCGCCCCAAACAGGAGATAATAATCCTTTTTGCTGGTTACTTTTGAAACTGATGCCTGCTGCCAGGTGGAGTTAACATTTTCGCATGCTGTATCTGATACGAAACCGGTGTAGAAATTTTGGGCATTGAAATTTCTTCTGTCAACTGCAAAACGGACATGCATATTCCAATCGCCGGATAGTTTTCGGGAGGCGCTGATGGCATATAAACCTGTTTTTACAAATCCCCTGGTTCCCCGCAGTTCTTCTCCGTTTACCTTGTTGTATTGTACCCCCGCAAATACATGTGTTTTTGGATTGCTGATGCCCATTGAAAGTGTCTGTTGAGACAAACCATAAGACCCCCTCTGTAGGGATGCATGCAAGGCTCTTTCTTTTTCCTTGTCAAAAGCCTTTTGTGTAATGATATGAATCACTCCACTCACGGCATCCGGTCCGAAAAGCGATGCAGCAGCACCTTTCAAGATTTCTATTCTTTGAATTTCTTCCTTCACAACAGGAATATAGCTGTTGAAATGCCCCGTCAGTGGTTCATTCATCCTGATACCATCTATTAGTACAAGCACCTGTTGAAATGTTCCACCGCGGAAAACAAAATCTGCTTGGGCGCCAGCCGGTCCGCGCATTTGTACTTCAATTCCGGGTACAAATCTGAGTATTTCGTCGAGAGAGTTCCCCGGAATTTTTTGGATGTCTTCTTTTGTGAGGAAAATGATATTTCGTCCAGACTCTCTTTTCTTTTTTTCCTGCAGTGAAGAGGAAATAAGAACCGGTTCGAGGTCCATTGATTGAGAAAATGCAGTGATATAAAACAGGAGCAAAGAAGTAATGAGGTATAAATAACGCATGGGGTTCGGCTTATAAATTTGGCAATACAAAATTAATTATATCATTGATATAACCCTATTTGTATGTTGCAGGCCGATATATGGTTTATTTTATAATTCGTTATTCACTTCAAATGCTAAAATATCACCAGGTTGGCAATCCAGCACTTTACATATCGTTTCAAGTGTGCTGAATCTGATTGCTTTTGCTTTTCCCGTTTTGAGTATCGAAAGGTTGGATAAGGTGATGCCTACTTTTTCAGATAGCTCATTGAGAGACATTTTGCGTTTTGCCATCATCACATCCAGGTTTACTATTATGGGCATAGTTATATGGTTGTATCGTTTTCGTTTTGAAGTTCTATGCCTCTTTTAAAAATTATTGAAATGGTATAAATCACGGCTGCCATCAAAATATATGCATTGCTATCAACCCAAAATTCATTGAGCATGTTTACATCATATCCTTTATGTGATAAATTATCTGCTGTTTGTCGCGCTGCAATACTGACTAAGCCAATCATAAAAGTAATGTAGCTGATTGAAGTGATTTTTTTTGAAACAAAACTGCTAAATGGTCGATCAAGATCAAGTTTACTAACCAGTTTGATCACTTCATAAAATAGTGCAGCTTTAAAAAATGCAATCACTAAAATAAATGTATACATACTGTAAAAAGTGGCGGTACTTCGGTTATACATTGCACTCAGGTCCAGTTTTTGATACAGGTTTTTAAGCACGGCTGGATTGAAAAAAGTGAATATAAAATTGACTAACAGGGCACAAGCTTCTATACTCAGTCCAACAAATATGATCCAGGCTATTACAATTAAAAACTTGAAGAGGAAATTATTGTATTTCATGATAATGATTCAAATATTGGTGCAAAGTAATATAAATTTATTGAAAAACAATAAAAATAATACTTTGCTACTGAATCCGTACTGTTAAAAACTTTTACGCTGTTGTGGAGAGATGAAGGGGTCGTCCGGACAAAGTTTCTGATTGTTAAGTTGAAATGATTTTTTTTCAAGTTCAGTTCTAAGTTCTTCAAGTACCCGACTGTATTTTTTTTCCTGTGCAAGATTCGTTCTTTCCATTGGGTCATTGTACAGGTCATATAGTTCTTCGGGTGCGTTGATGAGCCGATACCTGAAATATTTCCACCTGTCGGTTCTTATCCCTTCGCTTGAGGGTATGGAGGGGAAGTCCCACAGGTGTTCAACAAGAATCGATTTTCTGTCCCACGCAACATTTTTCCTGTTCAGTAAAGGATTAAGTGATTTTCCCTGGTATGCTTTTGGTACTGCAACGCCTGCAAGAGAAAGGATGGTTGTGGGGATGTCAATATTCAGTACCATGTCATTGATGACTGCCGGTTTTTTTATTCTGGGATCATAAATAATTAATGGTATCCTGATAGATAAATCATACATCAGCCATTTATCAGCCAGCTGACGATCTCCCATGAAGTAGCCATTGTCACCCATGACAATGATGATGGTGTTTTCCTCCATTTTTTTCTCACGTAGTTTCGTTCTGATGAGTTTTATTTCATCATCAATTTCTGTAATCATCCGGTAATAACCTTTCACCATTTGCTGGTATTTCTCTGGCGTGTCAAACCGCCATTTCCACCTTTCCCGGTTAAATCCTTCCCTTACTTCCTTTGGAAGTTTATTGAAAAATGTGTCTTCAGATAACAAAGGTTCAGGAATCCTGATTCCGGCATACAGTGAGTCTGACTTCTCCTGCCAGAAATACTGGTCGGTAGCATTGTCATGACCATGCGGGGCACTGAATGATAGGGATAGACAGAAAGGTTTATCAGCTGGGGCATCATCGATAAACTTAAGCGCCTGGTATCCCGTATAGCGTGTTAAATGAACAGTATCTGAACCAATCTTTTTATAAAAATAGCCCCTACGGTCTGGGTGGTTGCTTCTATCGTAAAAATCACTTTGATGAAAATACCTTTCCGCACTGTCGATGATGACGCCCAGTTTCCCAAAGAACCCAACATGGTAGTCATTTTGTTTTAGTAATCCGGGGTAGATGAGGTCTGCGTAAGGTTGTTTCAACCTTGGTTTTTGAAAAGTGTATGCATGCGTACGTTCGTGCATGCCAGTTAAAATGGATGCTCTGCTGGCAGCACATATTGGCGTTGTGGAAAAAGCATTTTTGAAGTAGGTACCAGACAGGGCCAATGCATTCATTTCGGGGGTTTGAATGATGGTATTTCCTGCAATACCCATGGCATCCCAGCGCTGGTCATCGGTGAGGATGAATATGATATTGGGTTTAGGGGATTGTGCGAAGATATAAAAGGGGGTAAGCAGTGCAACTAAAGTTGATTTGAATGCCATATAGCTGTTTATTAGCATATTTATTTTGTTCCTATTTAATTAAAATAACCTGAAACCCGCATGGCTGACTGAACTGCTCCTTCCATATAACCTGCATATTGGCTTGATGTTTCAGTTCCACAGAAATAGAGTTTTCCGTCCAAATAGGCCTCATGAAGATGTGGATGACCATTATTTTGATGAGGACGTTCAATGACCTGATTGCCATGTATGGTGAATTCATCGTTCCAAACTTTATCAGAATAGGAAGATGGTGTAAGCGCTTCATTTCCCAAGAGTCCACTTAAATGGCGCAATACATTTGTCTTTCTGATTTCCTGACTGAATCCAGCAGAACCTCCATTTAAAAATCCTGTAAAACCAAATTTATTCTCTTCGAAGTTGGTATGGTCGTACATTTCAGTTACAATATCAGCATGACTAAAGAGCATGCCGGAGTATCCTTTTTCTCGCCAGAAAGGACTTTCGTATTCCACTACAAACTTTACAGCACCTGCCATCCATGTCTGAACAGTTGGAAGAAGCTGTAGTAGTTCACCGGAAACCTGCATGGGTAAGTCAATAGAAGAGGCAAGCTGTGGGGGCATACAAATCACTGCTTGGTCACACTGCTCAGAAACTTCACCGGCATTTACAGATATGGTTCCATTGTCACACATGGATATGCTGGATACTTTTGTATTTAAATTAATGCTTGTATTTTTTAGTTTTGATCTAATTGCCTCAATTAATGTTTGCGTGCCACCAACAATACGATAAGAAGGTTGCTCTGATTCAGGAATGGAGAAAAGTTGAGGCGGTTCAAAAGATTTTGTTTGAAATAAAGTTGTTCCCCTGGTATACTGAGGATATTTTTTTATATCCAATTCTTTAAGCAGATGCAAAAGGTGAATGTGAATATCTGAAAACCAGGTAGCGCCTAATTCCAGAGGAGTTCCTAAAGTTCCTCTTATTGTTTGGATTCTACCACCCAATCTGGAAGAGGCTTCCAATAGTTTGACCTCGTAACCTTTTTGTTCAAGCAAATAGGCTAATAACAAGCCGGATAGTCCACCACCAATGATTATTACTTTTCTGTTCATTCAATAAAAGTAATCAGGTTATGCCATTAATGGATCAATAGGTAGCGTTAAATGCTTCCACCAAAGATTCCCATTCCTCCTCCAGCGAAATATTGGGTCTGGTTTTATTTGCTTTGGCATACCAGTAATCGGCATTCCATAAATCACCTTCCTTGCGGTGTAAATAAGCATGAACCCATGCTGAATTTTTATCTTTTAAGTTGTCCACTTGAGCATGAGCCTTATCCCAATCTCCCTTGGCATCATACCACAGGCTTGTCAGCATTGGGGAATATGCTGAATCAGGAGCACTGTTTTTTAACGAATCTTTGAAAGATGAAATAGAATTCATGGTTTGACCTCAGTTGCCAAGCGAATTTAAGAAACCATTTTGATTTTGAATTTCATAACCGGAAGTAGTTAGCTTTATTGTGTAGTAAACCAGACAAATGCTTTAAATTGGTAGAAGGAAGTAAATAGAAAAAATAAAAATTCATGGGTAAATTGGTGATATTTCTTTTCTTACTGTTATCTGTTTTTAGGGTAAATGCACAAAAAATTGAAGTAGACCTAATCATTCAAGATATCAATATCATTGATATTGTACATAATAAAACGATTCAAAACCAAAGTATCGTCATCCTGCAAGATATTATTACGGCAACCGGAAACAGTTCTGCAATAGCAAAAAAATATCATGCAAAACAACACATCAATGGAAAGGAGAAATATATCATGCCATCCTTGTGGGATATGCATGTACATTTTGGAGGTGATACATTGATACATGAAAACAAATTATTACTCCCTTTATATATTGCAATGGGCGTAAGTCATGTTAGGGATTGTGCAGGGGATATTAGTCTTGCTGTAATTGAATGGAAAAATGCCATTAATAACAATCAACTCCTGGGGCCAACTATCTTCACTTCCGGACCCAAGTTGGAAGGTGTCAAATCCATCTGGCCCGGTGATTTGGAAATTGGCAATGAAACTGAAATGCGGGAAGCATTGGATTCACTTCAAAAATTGAAAGTCGATTTTGTAAAGATTACGGACAAT
>CANHUF010000110.1 GCA_947463715.1 Sphingobacteriales bacterium | reverse complement strand
TGTTTTCACATCTACCTTATACTTTTCAATCCAGGCCTTTTTTACTTTGTCAACATAAGACTGATCAATTCCTTTATTGGCAATGCGATTGAGTTCATTGTTAAACGAGGCAATCAGTGTATCCACTTTCGCAGGACCACATGGCAGTTGCAGGATCATCTGGAAAGCACCGTAGGGGGTTTTATTAAGACCTGCACTGGTACCTCCGCCATAAATACCCTGTATTTTTTCCCTCATTTCCTCTGTGATAATAATATTGATAGCATCACTTAAACCATTCATTTTCAAAGCCAGGGCCTCACTATAAACAATATCACCAGCGAAAACACCTACTATCAGGCTTTTATCTTCTTTTCCTTTATTCACCCGGAAAGTCTGCTGCCCCTTAGCAATCCTTACTTTATTGTCCTTTACTACCGGCTTGGAAACTGCGGGCAAACCGGCAACATATTTTTCCAGCAGGGCAATAACATCCTTTTCATCAAAACTACCTACCATACTGATTTGCATTCCACCCAGGTCTCCAAGCAATTCTTTGTAAATGGCCAAACTCCTGTTGAGGTCGATTTTTTCAAAATGTGCCGTCTTTGGAATTGCGGTTGGCGCAAGGGGATTGGCATTATACATAACAAGGTTCAGGCTGTCGATGAATGCAACCTGCGGATTGGCGCCAAGCATGGCAACCTGTGCTTTGCCCCGCTGAATGACGGAATTATAAAGACCACTGTCTTTTCTGGGCTCCCTGACATAAAGGTTAAGCAATTGAAAAAGGACCTCCAGATCTTTTTTGCTGCTTGATCCTGAGAATCCTGCACTGTAATTGCTGATAGATGGTCGAAGCGAACTCACTTTACCAGCAAGGGCCTTGGTGAGGTCGGTTGGACTAAACGCACCCACACCCATTGCAGATACGAGACTTACAGCATTTTCTGCACAGTATTTGTCGGAAAGGCTGTAGTTCGACAAACCGCCGGGTCTGGAAGCTGCAAAGAGAATCTGGTCATTTTTGAAATCAGTTACTTTCAGGGACACCTTTACGCCATTAGACAAAACCAGCTCTGTTGTTCCGAGCTTTGTGTTGGCAGACCTGCTAACCACTTTACCTGGTTTGGGCATGGTTGTGAGCAAACTTGCAGCAACTGCCTTTTCCTCATAGGGTTTAATACCAGCATCCGATAATTTACTGTCTAACATAGCCAGAATAGCCTGATCAGCTGGCATGGAAGCATTGCCCTCCGGACCCATTACATAAGTAAACCTGTTTTTCTCGTTTTTAAAGATATCAGTTATGGCATTAACCTCCTGAATACCAATGGCTGGAACCATCCCCTTAACAAGTTCATATTCTGCATCAATACCAGGAATCGATTCTCCATCAGTAAAATTTCGGATATACTCATCTGCATATTGCACGGATTCTGTTTTGTCCCTGTTGTTCCAGCTGCGTTCGTAGGAACTGAGCAGATTCATTTTGGCCCTTTCCAGTTCTGCGGTTGTGAAACCAAAACGCCTTACCCTTTCTATTTCAGTGAGTGCTGCATCAATACCCTTTTTAACATCATTCGTTCCTGTTCCTCCCTGAATGGTGAAGGACTGATAATTCTTGGCATAACCGCCAAAGCCAGCGTAGGCATAAACAAAAGGTGGGTTCTCCTTCTGGGTCAGTTCCCTCAACCTGCTACCCAGCATGGATGTATAAAGATTGTTAAGCAGTTCTTTCCGGTATTCTCCGGCAGTGGTTGCTTTTTTATAAGCAAAGGCAGGATAGTTGATGGCAAATTCAAATCCGGTTGCTTCCTTATCGGTTACAACCATTGCAGTATTATCTGAATAAGGAGGCACTGCAGCATATTCCCTTTGCCTGGTTTGGGCAGTAGATTTAATTCCGGCAAAATGCTTTTCAATCATTTTTTTTGCCTGATCAACCGGTAGGTCACCCACCACTATGACTGCCATCAGTTCAGGCCTGTACCAATCGCGGTAAAAACGCCTGATGGCATCTGGTTGAAAATTTTTGATGATGCTGTCGTTACCAATAGGGAGACGCTGAGCGTATTTGGAACCCTTAAAAAGATTAGGGTAAACTTTTTTAAACATCCTTTCTTCACCACTTTTACCCAACCTACTTTCTTCCAGAATTACGCCCCTTTCGCTGTTAATATCTTCTGTATTGTAGGTTACCTGATGTGCCCAATCTTCCAGGATCTGGAATCCTTTTTCCAGGTTGGCCGGCTGATCTGCAGGGATAGGCAGGATATAAACAGTTTCATCAAATCCTGTATAGGCATTTAGGTCGTTACCGAACTCAACACCAATCCCCTGCAGGTAAGAGACAATATCATTCTTTTTAAAGTTTTTTGTGCCATTGAAAGCCATGTGTTCAGCAAAATGTGCCAGTCCGAGCTGGTCATCATCTTCCATAATGGATCCAACCTTAACGACCAGCCTGAGCTCCAGCTTTTTTTCAGGCTTCTTATTTTCCCTGATGTAGTAGGTCAATCCGTTTTCCAGTTTACCTTTTATCAACTTACCATCCTGCGGCAAAGGCATTGCAGGATTAATCTGTGCGATGGATTTATCTGCAACAGCAACCGAGAGCAGTAAGAAGAGGAAAGGGATTAACTTTTTCATGCATGTAGGTTTATACAACAAAGATAATGCCGTTTGCAAGCGGAATCAAAACAAAACCCATGGAAGACCATGGGTTTTGAAGTGTAGGGTGCCGTTTCATAAATCAGCGGTGCCAAATGGCTAATATTTTAAGAGAAGCCGCTTTCATTATTCAATGATGAAGTTCCAACAATAAAAGTGTTATTTGATAGAAATAGGTGACGAAATAGGTGGGGAAATAGGTTATTATCAATTTACCCGATTTAAATTTTGGCTTTTATCGACATCATTAAGATTTCTTATCTTATTGATAGTGTTTACTTTAAACATGAAAAGTAGGGGAATCACCAAATTCCAGACCTACTTCGATTGATAAAAAAGCCCCAAGGGTTGACAGCATATATCATAATCAAATGCTATTCCCAGTAGTATAAATTACCGGCTATTGAACTACTTATTCCAGCTTAATTGCTCCTGCCTCATAACCCAGGTAATGCAGAACCTGATTTACTTTATCCAGCCGGAGGGTTTTCTTTCCCTGTTCTAGTTCCCTGATAAAGCGTAAGCCTACGCCGCATTTAATAGCAAATTCAACCTGGCTTAGCCTTTTCAATTTGCGTTGCTGCCTTACTATTTTGGCAATATTCATGCTGTACCCTTTAGGGATTAATTGTTAAAGGAATCGAAAAATCAATACCTGATAGGGTATAAACGATTTCTAAATCTTTCATGAAAATTGATTTTAGGTAGTATCCCTGAATTAAGGTGTTTAATTTTAAGAACAGTAGCAAACAATATTGTTTATTCAAATCCAGTACAACATGAAAAATCTATCTAACAAAGTAACCAGGCGTATTGCAGCCATGCTTCTGGTACTGCTAATCAATTCCGCTGTGCAGGCTACCAATTATTATGTTGACCCCTCGTCAACTGCAACATCAGCCAATGGAAGCCTTCTTTATCCTTGGAAAACAATCAGTCAGGCTAACGCAGGGACGACCTTACTCAATCCGGGTGATTCTGTTTTTTTTAAAAGAGGACAACTCTATTCTGGCAGGTTAGTCATTCAGCGGTCAGGCGTAGCCGGTAAACCAATCGTTTATACAAATTACGGCACAGGAAGTCTGCCGGAATTTAACAATGCTGTATCAGACATCATAAACATCAGCAACAGGC
This sequence comes from Sphingobacteriales bacterium, assembly GCA_947463715.1. GTDB lineage: Bacteria > Bacteroidota > Bacteroidia > Chitinophagales > Chitinophagaceae > Pollutibacter. The sequence continues at coordinate 4,042 of CANHUF010000110.1, read as the reverse complement.
AATTTATCGTTATCGATGGTCTGAAAATCACAGACAGGTCAATCAGTGCAACAGACCACAGCGTTCAGGCTAAAATCAGTTATGCCATAAATATTACAAACTCTCCTAACTGTACAATCAGCAACTGCGATATTTCACTTGTGGGGGTTGGTATAGCGGTCTATGCCGGTTCTGATTTTACAACCATTACAGGAAATTATCTGCATAACCTGCGGATGGTAAGAAATACACCTACAAGTATAAATCCCGATGATGACTACGGGGCAAATCCCATGGTTATTGGGAGTTCAAACAATAAGATTCTGAACAATCGGTTTGAAGAGTGCTGGGCCTCAAGTTATGATTATGGTTTTGATGGAGGAGCAGTTGAGTTCTTTGGTTCTACCATGAATAACAATCAGGTCATGTACAATACGGCTATCAATTGCAACGGATTCCTTGAAGTCGGCAGCAGTACGGGAGGTATTGCTGAAAATAACCTGATAGCCTATAACAAAATCATCAACTGTGGAATAATTGGTGTTTATCAGAATGGATCAACCTTTACGGTATCCATAAAAAATCTGCAGTACTACAATAATGTTGTTATTGAAACGATGAAACAGTATACCAAACCTAGTGTGCTATTCTGGATGGCGGGTACTGGTAATCCCGGATTGGTGGTGCTTAAAAATAATATTTTCTGGCTATCGTCAGGCGTTAATGTTGCAGGAAGTAAATTCAACAGTGGCCAGATGATACATACAAATAATATTTACAGGATGACTTCTGGCACTCCTGCAATAACCCTGAATAATACAGAAATACTTGGCACTGATTTTGCCTTGTTTAATTCCACGAGTGGTGATCCTGTTACTTGGGATTTGTCGCCATTATCCAATTCCAGATCAATAGATTTTGGTTCACCTGTTGGATTAAGCACTGATTTTTCAGGAAAAGCTATACAGGGAAATCCTGATGCGGGGATTTTTGAAGCGTTTTCTACAGTGGTCGAAAAACCTGCTCCCCTTGTATTAGGTGCTGTAAGTGGACAAATCAAATGTTTTGGAGACAGTAGCTCAGTTACAATTAGTGCTACAGGAGGACAACAACCCTATACAGGAACCGGCGTATTTAGAGTAAAAGCAGGCACACATCGTTTCTATGTAAGTGATGCCAATGGGAACAAAGATTCAATCAGTGTTAATTTGCTCCAACCAACTTTACTTACGGCTAATCTGACAGCCGGAAGCATAACAACAGCAGGAGGAACAACTACAGTTTCAATAGCAGCCTCTGGCGGAACCTCCCCCTATTTGTATGCAGTAAACGGAGGTCTGTATCAGACAAATTCCCTGTTTAGTAACCTTTCAGCTGGCAATTATAGTTTTAACACGAAAGATAATAACGGTTGCATAACATTGAAAAGTGTTATTCTGGCAGAAAGCACTGAAACTTACCTTAATCCAAGATATAGGGTAACAATCTGGCCTAATCCTACTACCAATTATTTTAAACTGCAGCTCAGCAAAATTCATGGTCCATATACTGTATATATTACTGTATACAATTCCAGCGGTACACTTGTTTATGCCACACAAGGAGATGTATACACTCAATACAGCTTCGGAAATTCATTTAACAAAGGCAGCTATCTTGTTAAAATAAGAATTGGAACGGGAATAAAATCATATACTGTTGTAAAAATTTAAAGCTGTTTAATAAGCGTGTTTATCACCTCTGAATATACCTGTTGCTGTTAGAAAAATGATGCGGAAATCTAACCAGATACTCCAGTTTTCAAGGTACCAGAGATCATTTGTTACACGCATCTTTAACTGGTCCGGATGGGTAATCTCTCCACGGTAACCGTTTACCTGGGCCCATCCGGTAATACCAGGCTTAAGCAATTGTCTAACCATGTAATGGTCAACCAATTGAGAAAACTCCTGGGTATGCCTGATCATGTGCGGACGTGGACCAACAACACTCATTTGTCCGAGTAAGACATTAATAAACTGGGGAAATTCATCCAAACTGGTTTTCCGCAATAAGGCTCCTAATTTAGTTACACGCACATCGTTTTTCTTAGCCTGAACATGTTCTTTGTCCGGATTTTTATGCATTGTCCTGAATTTGAAACAGGTAAATGGCTTATCACTTTTTCCAGTGCGTTTCTGGAGAAAAAATATAGGACCACCAGACTCTAGGTAAATAAGCAAAGACAACAAAGGCAAAAGCCACGATAAAATAAATAGTACTACAAAAAAACCAACGAAAACATCGAAGATTCTTTTCTTAAACCTGTTACCTGGATCATCAAGTGGATCAGGAAAAGGAGAAAGTATTGGAAGGTCATTATAAAATTGCGTGTGGAAGGGTTGCTTGTAAAATGTTTGTAAACTTGGAACAAATTTAAACCGTATACAATGTTGCTCTGATTCCAACATCAGTTTATAAATCTCTTTGTCTTCTTCGGGTGAAATAGTTGAATATATTTCCTGAACCTGATGCGAAGATGCAGTTTGGATAGCTGTTGACAAGTCAGACAGGATCGGATAATTAGTCAATTCAGTGACGCATTGTCTGTTCGCAAAATAACCAACCAATCTTGTATTTATCAAATCCTCTTCCAGATAATCAGCCAGCTTTCTTGCGGTATCATTATATCCTAAAATGGCTACTTTATTGATCAAATCATTATTTTGAGAAAAATATTTTCTGCTGTAATAGAATAATATTCTCGAAAAAATTAAACCAGGAATATATAATAAAAGAAAATGCAGAACAGGAAAGAGTAGCAATCGGGTATATGCAGAAATAAACAGGGTAAATAGAACAAATAAGCAAAGATATAAAGTTGAAATTACAGTCTTTTTAACAAAAATATCAAACTTAATGATTGAATTCCTGCTGTAAGTCCCTGAAAAAAGATTGAAGAAAAACCACCCGGTATGAAATAGCATAACTGCCACTAATAATAAAGCACTATCAGATTTAAGTACATTACTATTCAGAATAAATGTTGCTGCCAACGCTGCATTGAGAACAAGCAAATCAAGCAAAATCAAAAATGCCTGAAGCGACTTGAAATATTCACGGTTCATATCAGGTTATTTTAAATCATCAAACTAACTCATGCACCATATGTTTTTCCATTATACTATCTATAATTCTTTCGGCTGCATGTCCATCCCAGAAATCAGGTATTCTACTTTGTTTCCATTTTTGTTGCACCATTAAGTGTATATTTTCCTGCAAAAGGAATAAATCATCACCAACAAGCACATTTGAACCCAAAGAAACCGTCTCCGGTCTTTCAGTTGTATCTCTTAATGTAATACAGGGAATATTTAATACAGTAGCTTCTTCTGTAACTCCTCCTGAATCTGTAATAATACCTCGTGCATATTTCAAAAGATAAATAAATTCAAAGTACCCTAATGGATCAGTTGATTTCAAACCGGGATATAAAGATGAAATAGACGAAATACGCTGTTTTGTGCGCGGGTGAACAGGGAAAATAATTGGCAAGTCAAATGTATTTTGCTCTAACACTGCTAAAATCGATTGTAGCTTAACAATATCATCAACATTTGAAGGACGGTGCAATGTTAAAAGCAAATAATTATGTTTGGTAAGATTCAACGTTTTCCAAAATTCTGGAGGCTTTGCATCATTTAAATGTTTATACAGCGTATCTATCATCGTATTCCCCACGAGATGAATCTTATCCTGGTCAATCTGACAGTTTAATAAATTATCAGAAGCCATTTGTGTAGTAGTAAAATATTCGTCGCAAATCGAATCTGTTATCAGTCTGTTTATCTCTTCCGGCATTGATAAATCACCAGAACGGATCCCAGCTTCTACATGTGCTACAGGGATATTCAATTTCTTGGCTGTTACTGTAGCCGCCATTGTTGATGTAACATCCCCAACAACAATAACCATATCAGGCCGGTGTGATAGCAATTCCTTTTCAAAGCCAATTATAATAGCAGCTGTTTGTTGAGCCTGGGAACCTCCGCCGGCTTCAAGATTGATATCTGGAGCAGGTATT
>CANHUF010000109.1 GCA_947463715.1 Sphingobacteriales bacterium | reverse complement strand
GCCAGTATATATAGTTGTCCAACATACGGAGTGGCAGTACTGAAATAGATACCCAATCCTGTTACACCAAGTAACAAAGCATAGGAAACCTGTTTGCCCTTTTTCTGATCAGCCAGCTTTGAAACCAGCAGGGCAATTGATACGAAGACAAATAAGTAGGTAAGCAGGTTTCTGGGGTTGATATAGATGGATGCTGCAAAAGGGAGCGCTGATAATGTAATCATCAGACGACTGGTTTTTGAAATCAGTTTTCTGTTATGATTCTTGAGTACAACAACATAATCATATACCTTATTCTTGTTCATCCCGTTATTTGTCGCATAACATCAGGTTACTCAGTTTAAAGAGTATCCGTGAACCAACATTCTCATCCCAGCCATTGCTGCTTATGCCGGTTTCGCTCAGGTCAAAACCAACGATTTTCCTGCCGCTGTTTAGTATCTTCCTGAAAAGAAAATTCAGTTGCTCCAGTTCAAAACCTCCCGGAACGGGCGTGCCGGTATGCGGACAAAGTTTTGGGTCGAGTCCGTCTACATCATAGCTGATGTAAACATTTTGCGGGAGCTGACTGATGATTTCATCAGCGATATGAGACCAGGTATCACCGGCAAACTGGCGTTCCTTCAGTTCTTTTTCAAAATAAGTGACAATGCGGTGACCGCTGTCGCAAATATATTGCCACTCAGATTCACAGTAGTCGCGTATACCCAGCTGAATGAGTTTGGAAACCTGTGGGATGTTTTCCAGCACGTTATACATGATTGACCCGTGTGAGTTGTCAAGGCCTTCGTATGACTTTCTGAGGTCACAATGCGCATCGATTTGCAATACACCAAAATCTTCATGCCTCTCTGCCAGTGCTTTGATGAGTCCGAATGCAATGGAATGATCTCCTCCCAGTAAACCAACCTGTTTACCTTTGCTTAGCAATGTTTTGCTGTTTTCATAAACCCAGTTGTTCATCCAGGCACATCCCTCGTTAACCTCTTTCAGTGTTTTACACATGAACTTGTTCGTTTCAACTTTTTCACCCGAGTTGATGAAGTTGAGGTAGAGCTCATTTTCTTTCCGGAGAATGTCATTTTTGAGTAAAATCTTCTTGTCTACCGGCAACATGAACACGCCTTTTTTCCAGCTGTTCTGAAACTGGCTGTCGAACAGGTCAACCTGTAAACTTGCCTTGAGGATGTGTTCCGGCGCTCTGGCGGTGCCTCCTCTGAAGCTTACAGTGACTTCCCATGGCACTGGGATGACAATAAGCTGTGCGTTTTCTTCGTTATAAGGAAGTCCGAAAACATTATTGTTCGCAACGCTGACCCCATTGGGGTCGAAGCGGGATAGATCAGCGATCATATGGGTTTTTGAGGACCGCAATTTAGTGCCTTTTTAACTAACTTTGTACCAATATTCTTAATCATGAAAAAGACGCATGTTTTAGGGCTTGTTTTTATTGCAGCATCTATTGCTGCATTGCTTACACTGATGGACGACATCAGTACGTATGATTCTGTTGAGTCCGCCCGCAGAAAGGAAGGAAAGTTTGTTCACCTGATTGCCAAGCTTGATACTACGAAGCCGGTTATTTATGATCCTTTGAAAGATCCTAATTACCTGTCTTTTGTAGCTGTTGATTCACTTGGATCTTCTACAGAAGTTGTTTACAGAAATGCAAAACCAACTGATTTCGAGAAGAGTCAGCGTGTGGTCATGAAAGGATCCATGAAAGGTGAAGTTTTTGAATGCAAGGAGATTATCCTGAAATGTCCATCTAAATACACAGACGAAAAGGTAGCGAAATTATGATTAAATACAATGGCGAACATCTGCTGATCGGTCAGATTGGTATGTTCCTGACTCTACTGGCTTTCATTGCCGCCCTCGTGGCGGCATTTGCCAATTTTAAGGCTGCAAATGCAAATGAACTGGAAGAAAAACCCTGGCGTAAGCTTGCGCGGATTTCATTCCTGACCAACGCGGTATCTGTAATTGGCCTCTTTGTAGTGCTTTATCTGATTATTTATAACCACTACTTCGAATACAAGTATGCCCATTCGCATTCCAAGCGCAGCTTAGACATGCAGTACCTGCTCAGTTGCTTCTGGGAAGGTCAGGAGGGTAGCTTTATGCTTTGGGCATTCTGGAATGCCATCCTGGGTGCAGTACTTATTAAGTGGTCTCGCAAATGGGAATATCCGGTGATGTCTGTGATGAGCATTTTACAGCTTTTCCTGGCTAGTTTCCTAATGGGTATTTATTTCTTCGACATCAAGATTGGATCCAATCCATTTGTTTTGATGCGGAATGAATTCCCGGATGCGCCTATATTTCAGGATGCAGATTACCTCACCAAATATTTAACAGACGGAAATGGTCTGAATATCCTCCTCCAGAATTACTGGATGGTTATTCATCCTCCTGTTCTTTTCCTGGGTTTTGCTTCAGCTGCAGTGCCTTATGCCTTTGCCGTTGCCGGCCTCTGGAAGAGAGATCATGCAGGATGGGTTCGGGCTGCCATGCCATGGGCTTTGTTCAGTGCGGGTATACTCGGACTGGGTATTATGATGGGTGGTGCCTGGGCATATGAGTCACTAACCTTTGGTGGTTACTGGGCATGGGATCCTGTTGAAAATGCTTCCATGGTGCCCTGGCTGCTGTTGGTTGCCGGCATTCATACGATGCTTATATTCCAAAGTACTGGTCATTCCCTGAAATCCTCGTACCTATTTATCTCATTAGGTTATCTGCTGGTATTATATTCAACTTTCCTGACCCGTACCGGCGTACTGGGTGATACTTCAGTTCACTCATTCACCGGAGAAGGAAACTCACTCTACTGGCACCTCCTGCTGATGCAATTTGTATTTATCGGTTTGCCGCTGGCACTCTATTGGAGAGACCGTAAAAATGTTCCGGTTGTGGTAAAGGAAGAAAGCATGAATTCCCGTGAGTTCTGGATGTTTGTGGGTTCGCTCCTCCTCCTGATTTCTGCTGTTTACATCATCGTTTTAACATCCCTTCCTTTTATCAATAAGCTCATTGGCACAAGCTGGGCCATTGGTGATGAGGTAGAATATGTGTACAACAGGATCATGGTGCTGGTAACAATCGTTCTGGCCCTGCTAACGGCAATGACGCAGTATTTCAAATACAAAGACACCACCAGGAAGTACCTGTGGTCCAAATTACTGGTCCCCACCATTATCTCAGCAGTATTGGGTGCACTGGCCAGTATTTTCGGAGATATCAACTACGATAAGTTCGGACTGGGTTACCTGGTGGCTATTCACATAGCCTTGTGGGCATCCATCTACACCGTTGTTGCCAACGCCTTCTACCTGGGTTCAGTCCTGAAGTGGAAAATGAAAGCTGCAGGCTCATCCATTACCCATTTTGGTTTCGGATTGATGCTTGTTGGTATCCTTATCTCTGCTTCCAAAAAAGAATTGATATCACAAAACCTGACAGGTATCCTGGTTAAGGGTCTGCGTGATAACAAGGGAAAGGAAGATAATCCGCTGGAGAACATGACCCTGATATACAATACGCCCATACCGATGGGTAAGTATATGGTTACCTACCTGGGTGATTCTGCTGAACCCAAGAATAACAAGGTTTACTTCAAGATAAATTTCATTGAAACGGATACAGTTACGAACGAAGTGAAGGATCAGTTCATGATTACACCCAATGCATTCATGATTAAATCCGAAACCGGTTCAAATCTTTCATCCAATCCGGGTGCGAAGCACTACCTCACCAGCGATGTGTTTGTGTATATCACCTCCTGGATGAGTCCGGAGAACGCCAAAAAAGACACATCTGCATTCAAATATACCCGGGTGAATCAGGGAGATACTGTTTTTTATTCCAATGGTTATGTGTTGGTTGAAGATCTAGTAAGGGCCAATAAAAACGACAATAAAGACCTGCCGCTGGTAGACAGCGCCTGGCTGTCTAAGCTGAACGTTGTAACCAGCCAGGGTGTTGGATTCAAATCAACCCCCGGTTATTTTGTTCAAAAAGGATTTGGTTTCAGCAAGGCCGATACCGTCATGGAGCAGTCTCTGGTACTGAATCTGGAAAAAAGAGGCAAAGACGAAGTTTACCTCGGGATTAAGGAAAGTCCTTCCGTGATGCGGTATATTACCCTCAAGGCTTTCCGATTCCCGCTCATCAACCTCCTTTGGCTCGGAACCATCATCATGGTTATCGGATTCATGATCAGCATGTATTTCAGGTTAAAAAGTAAATTATATGCCATCTAATGTAAAGTAAGGATGAACAGACTGCTCATCATATTTTTCTTAGGTTTAGCAGGACATAGCTTTTCTCAATCGAGTTATGGTCCGAACGATACGCTGGTTGTCCCCTTCATAGTATATGGAGGGGACACCATGACTTATAGGGTCATGGACCAGGTTTTTGTATCGGCAAAAATGAGTAAAGAGCAGCGCAAGGCACACCGGGAATGGACCCGCCTGCGCAATGCCGTTTATGTTACTTACCCTTATGCCATGAAGGCCAGTGCCATCATCAACGATGTCAACAAACACCTTGCAGGAGTAACAGATGAGCAGAAAAGAAAAAAATACCTGAGTCTGCGGGAAAAAGAATTAAAAAAAGAGTTTACAGCGCCTTTAACCAATCTTTCTGTTTACCAGGGAAAGATACTGATGAAACTCATCAACAGGCAAACGAAGAATACCTGTTATGAACTGGTAAAAGAATACAGGGGAGGCTTTTCAGCGCGTTTCTGGCAAACCCTGGCCTGGGTTTTTGGCGGTAGTTTGAAACAGAATTATGACCCCAACGGGGAAGATGCTGAAATGGAAAGCATCGTGCAGGAAGTTGCCAGGATGTATGGACATGCTTCCTGATTACTTATCTTTGCAGCGCAAAAATCAATAAATGAAATTATACGTTCTCGCAATCGGGGTACACCCTGATGATGTTGAACTCAGCTGTTCCGGCACGCTGATCAATGAGGTCAGAAAAGGCAATGCTGCAGGAGTGGTTGATCTCACTGCTGGAGAACTGGGAACACGCGGAACCGCGGAGACAAGGGCTTCAGAAGCGGCACTGGCAGCTCAGATTATGGGCTTGTCTGTCCGTGAAAACCTGGGCATGCGTGATGGATTTTTCAGGAATGATGAAGACCACCAGCTGAAGGTTATCAGGGTAATCCGCAAATACCGTCCGGAAGTCATACTCGCAAATATCCTAGACGACCGCCATCCGGATCACGGAAGGGCCGGCAAACTTGTAGCAGAATCTGCATTTCTGGCAGGACTAAGCAAAATTGAAACAGTTGATGAAGATGGTAAGCCACAAGATCGGTGGAGACCAAAGCAAATACTGCATTATATCCAGGACAGGTTTTACGAGCCGCAGTTGATTGTAGATATTTCAGCTGTATTTGAACAGCGGATGGAAGCAATCAAAGCATATTCCACCCAGTTTCATACCCAGCCAGCGGGCGCCCATGGCACGCAGACCTACATTTCAACACCCGGTTTTATGGATGCGATTATTTCGAGAGCCAGGTTGATGGGCAAACGTATCGGTGTACAATATGGGGAAGGATTCATGACGCAGAAGTCCATTGGTATCCACCAGCTTGAAGACCTGGTGCTTGTAGAAACCTAGGTTTGAAATTCAACACATAATCAATCAGAACCAATAAAACATAAAGATGTCAAAGGTAAAAGTCGGTTTGGTACAGATGAGTTGCAGTGGTGATGCCCGGTCTAATATGGAAAAGGCCATCAGCGGGATCAGGGATGCAGCTTCCAAAGGCGCCAATATTGTTTGCCTGCAGGAGTTGTTTACATCCCTCTATTTCTGTGATGTGGAGGACTATGAAAACTTCAAACTGGCAGAGCCCATTCCTGGTCCATCTACAGATACCCTTTCGGCAGTAGCCAGGGAACTGGGTGTTGTGGTCATTGCTTCCCTCTTTGAAAAAAGGGCGCAGGGCTTGTATCACAATACTACAGCTGTTTTGGATGCAGACGGAACGTATCTGGGTAAGTACAGGAAAATGCATATCCCCGATGATCCCGCTTATTTTGAGAAGTTCTATTTTACGCCGGGAGATCTTGGCTATAAGGTTTTCAAAACAAAGTTCGCGACTCTTGGTGTGTTGATTTGCTGGGACCAGTGGTATCCTGAAGCAGCAAGGCTTACGGCCTTGATGGGAGCGGAGATACTGTTTTATCCCACTGCCATTGGCTGGGCTACAGCGCAGGATGAAGGAACCAATACAGAACAATACAATGCCTGGCAAACCATTCAGCGCAGCCATGCTGTGGCCAATGGTGTGCATGTGGTCAGTGTCAACAGGGTAGGTTTAGAACAGGGTGGTGCCATGAAATTCTGGGGAGGATCTTTTGTGTCCAATCCATTTGGTTCGCTGATTGTTAAGGCAACCCATGATCAGGAGGAAGTGATTGTCACTGAACTGGATTTAGCCAAAACCGATAGCTACCGCACACACTGGCCCTTTTTGCGAGACAGGCGGATTGATAGTTATGGAGAAATTGTAAAGCGATTTATTGATTAAAATAAAGGCACTAGGCACAAGGCACAAGTGATAGCATTTTATCTCGTGCCTCGTGCCTTGTGCCTCGTCCCTTTTTATATGAGCACCCCCAAATCCCTCGGATATTATTTCCCCGCAGAATTCGCAGCGCACAAGGCAACCTGGTTGAGCTGGCCCCACAAGGAAGCTTCCTGGCCCGGAAAAATTGATACCATTTTTCCTTCCTATGTGGCTTTTATTAAAACACTGGTGAGGTTTGAAGATGTCAATATCAATGTGGCTGATGCTGCGATGCAGCAAAGCGCAACAGCAATGCTGGTGGCAGCGGGGGTGGAGATGCAAAGGGTGCATTTCTTTATACACCCTACCAATGATGCCTGGTGCAGGGATCACGGACCGGCATTCTTATTGAATCGGAATGATCCATCAAAGAAAGCCATTGTGGACTGGAATTACAATGCATGGGGCAATAAGTATCCACCGTTTGACCTGGATGATGTAATCCCAACAAAGATTGGAGCAGCACTCAACCTGGAAGTATTCAATCCAGGTATCATCATGGAAGGCGGTTCAGTGGATTTCAACGGCGCAGGCACTGTAATCACTTCAACAGCCTGTCTGCTCAATCCCAACCGGAATCCACATTTGAACCAGCAACAGATAGAACAGTATCTGATGGATTACTATGGACAGGATCAGGTTTTGTGGGTGGATGAAGGTATTGTTGGTGATGATACAGACGAACATATAGATGATACAGTCAGGTTTGTGAATGAGGATACCGTGATTACTGTTGTAGAGGAGAATCCCGGTGACGAGAATTATGAACTTTTGCAGCATAACCTGAAACAGCTCCAGGCCATGAGGCTGTTGAACGGCAAGCAATTGAATATTGTAGAAATCCCGATGCCAGATCCTGTCATCTGGGAAGACCAGATGCTGCCTGCATCTTATGCTAATTTTTACATCGCCAACAACCAGGTTGTTGTGCCTACTTACCGGTCAGATAAAGACCAGAAAGTGATGGACATTATCGGACAATGTTTTCCAGGAAGGGAAGTGGTGGGGATAGATTCCACAGACATCATCTGGGGACTGGGTAGTTTCCATTGTCTGAGTCAGCAGGAGCCTGATGTAAAAGATGCAGGATTTCTTAGAGATTTCGAATAATGAATTGTCGGTTTTGACTGGTTTAGATGCTAAAACAGTTGATAATTACATTACTTTTTAGAATATAAAAAGAGGGCATTTCCGAGCTAATCACCAAAAACTATGTATAATTGGCGATTATAATCACCAAAAAGTATATATATTTGGTGATTATGATCAAAAGAACCTTGTTTGACAAGATTGAAAAGAAATTT
>CANHUF010000108.1 GCA_947463715.1 Sphingobacteriales bacterium | reverse complement strand
TTTCACCTGGTTTGCAGCACAACCATGGTCGAATGGTAAAATTGGATTGATTGGTTGTTCATCAACTGCTGAATGGCAAATGGCGGTGGCTGCAAGGAAGCATCCCGCACTTGGCGCCATCATAGCGCAGGGATTTGGGGCAGGAGTTGGAAAGGTGGGTCGCTTTCAGGAGCAAGGTAACTGGTACCGTGGTGGTGCCCAACAAATGCTCTTCACTTCATGGCTGTACGGTACACAGAATGATCAGTTCAGACCAACCCTGCCAAAAGATATTTCGCAGAAAGACTTAATCCGTATTTCGAGGTTTTATGACATGGCTACAGAAATGCCGCGCGTGGATTGGGGAAAAGCTTTCACACATTTACCTGTGAGTGACATTATTCGCAATGTTGATGGACAGCAAGGTATTTATGAAAACATGATTGCCAGGAAACCGAACGATCCACAATGGTTTTCGGGAGGATTGTGGCACGATAATATGCCTATCGATGTTCCAGGCTATTGGTTTGTGTCTTGGTTTGATGTGTCTTCTGGTCCGAATATTGAACTGTTCAATCACCTGCGTAATTCAGCTAAAGACAAAAAAGTGGCTGATAATCAATACCTGGTTATAGCGCCTGTTTTACATTGTTCTTACAAGCGTGCAACGGAAGATACTAAAGTTGGAGACCTCAGTGTGGGTGATGCCAGATTGAATTATGATGAGCTTACCTGGTCGTGGTTCGACCTTCACTTAAAAGGTGAAGCAAATGATTTCAAACAAAAAAATCCACGGGTACGATACTATACTATGGGCTCCAATAAATGGCAGTCGGCCGACAGTTTCCCTGTTCCTGGCACTCGCATGCAAAACATGTGGCTCAGCAGTAATGGCCATGCCAACACGAGAAATGGTGATGGCGCTTTGGTAGTATCTGAACCTAAGAAGTCTCCTAAACTAGAAACACCGGATACATTCACTTACGACCCGATGAAGCCTGTTCCATCTGTTGGCGGTAATGTTTGTTGCACGGGCAATGCGATACAGGGCGGATCTTTTGATCAGTCAGCATTAGAGCTGCGTGATGATATTTTGGTGTATACATCAGAACCATTGACCGAAGGAATGGAAGTGACTGGTTTTATTGAATCTACTTTGTTTGTTTCATCAACTGGTGCTGATACGGATATAACCCTGAAGTTAATTGATGTCCATCCAGATGGAAAAGCTTACAACCTCGATGAAACCATACAGCGTATGCGCTATCGCGAGGGATTTGATAAGGAAGTATTCATGGAGAAAGGGAAGGTTTACAAGGTCAATATGAGTCCCATGGTGACTAGTAACTATTTTGCACCCGGCCATCGAATTCGCATTGAAATTTCCAGCAGTAATTTTCCTCGTTTTGATCGGAACCTCAACACAGGAGGCGCTAATTACAACGAGTCACAAACAGTTACTGTTCAAAACAGCATTCATCATTCAAAAACCTATCCTTCAGTGGTCAAAATTCCGATTGCGCCGAAGCGATAGGTAAAAATGAAAGTAAGTTGATTCAATTGGTCAACAGAATGAAGGTGATTACTTGATTATTTTCAAATCTTTGAAAAAGCCTTCTGTTCCAATATCAACAAATAATCCGATGGCACCGCTTAGGTCAGCCCCATGTTTCAGATCGTTGACAACGAGCGAAGGCTCTGTATTGTGATTTAAATACAATTTGGCTTTTTGTCCATCTACTGTTATTTTGAGTTTTATCCATTCATTGAGACCCATGTCTGCATAACTTTCGTATTCGCCCGCCGCTTCTTTTCGCAATCGATCGAATTTAAAGTCTGGAAAAGAAAAATATTGAATTGACCTGTTTCTTCGCAGCTGTTGTTCAACCCTTCCATTAGTGGGGCGAATATAAATGCATTCAAATTTATCATTTGAATTATTGATTCGAAAAGCAATGCCAATAAACCCTCTTGCATGTGCTGGCGCATCAGGTTTCAATTTGCTTAAAACATTTATTTCAATTGAACCATTTTGAAATGCAATGTCACTTAGTTTTACAAAAGTTGCTTCATCATCTTTTTTTACAGCAGTATCTTTCAAAACAACAATGATTTTTTCTCCATTCTGCTCAATTTGATTCATAGAAACCTGAACAGGATTAAGTTTTGTTTTAGAAAAATCGATAGACTGTGTGAACCCTAAAAGTGTAATGAAGAGTAAGGGTAAAAGAAGTTTTATATTTTTCATACAATTTCATGTTTATGTGTAAAATGCGAAGTCTGTGATTTTCCTACTTTATTAATTTGTTGGCCCCCATTAATGTCAACCGATTTTCACCGAAGTCATCGTAATGGAACCGCCAACTGCTTTATCGTTGAAAAATGAAACATCTTCATTTTTTCCCTTTAATCCGAGGGTGTATAGCAATGGAATATAATGATCTGGAGTGGGAATCGCCAACATGGCCTCCCTTCCCAGTTTGGTATAATCAATCAACTTATCATGATCGCCATTTATGATGAGATCCTTGAATAGCTGATTCATCTGGAAAGTCCAGTCGAATCCATAATTTTCTTCATTCAATTTGTTCCATGCAACCATGCGCAGGTTGTGAACCATGTTACCGCTTCCCATGATCAGAACGCCTTTCTTACGCAGAGCCTGTAATTCTTTTGCCAGATCATAATGATAGCGCATGTCTTTGCTGTAATCGATGCTTAGTTGGAGAACAGGAATATTGGCGTCCGGATACATGTGCCGAATAACTGTCCAGGCACCATGATCCAACCCCCACTCGTGGTCGAGTTGAACATCAGTCAAACTCACTATTTGCCTGGTTTCTCTGGCCAGTTCAGGACTTCCTTTAGCAGGATACTGAACTTTATAGAGTTCTTCAGGAAATCCACCAAAATCATGAATGGTTTTTGGGAAGTCCATTGCCGTTATGTTTGTTCCCTTCGTCAGCCAGTGTGCAGAAATTACAATTACTGCTTTTGGAATAGGAAGCAGATTGCCGAATTCGTACCAGGTTTTGCTGAATTCATTGTCCTCAATGCCATTCATTGGCGAACCATGACCCATAAAGAGGGCGGGCATCAGGAATTCTGTTTTGCCGAGTGTATCTGTGAATGTTTTGAGTCCGCTAAAAGATTGAAAATCTGCCATCCTGATTCATATTATAAATTCATAGGAACTTCCATCAGCAGAATCTCTGAATCATTTTCCAGTGCAGTCAGTTCAAAGGAGTCAGTATTCCATATGCCCATGCCATCTCTTGTGTTTAATGATTCACCATTGATCAGGAAACTGCCTTTCAAAACGAAAGCATATACACCGTTGTTTTCTTTTTTTATTGAATAAGTAGCAGTACTCTTCTCCCTGAAGTTTCCAATGTGAAACCAGGCATCCTGGTGAATCCATACGCCGGCATCATTAGGGTCTGGAGACAGCACCTGCTGTAATTTATTCTGACGGTCTTCCAATGCCATGGTGATCTGACCATACCTGGGCTGGGCATTGCGTTTATTGGGATAAATCCAAATCTGCAGGAATTTGACAGCCTCATCCTTATTTTTATTGTATTCGCTGTGATAAACACCCGTTCCGGCACTCATCACCTGAATATCACCCTTTCGGATAACAGTTGTATTTCCCATGCTGTCTTTGTGTTCCAGGTCACCTTCCAGCGGTATACTGATGATTTCCATGTTATCGTGTGGATGAGTTCCAAATCCCATACCCCCAATGACCATATCGTCATTAAGTACGCGCAATACACCGAAATGAACCCTTTCCGGATTGTGGTAGCCAGCAAAACTGAAGGTATGGTAACTTTTTAACCAGCCGTGGTCGGCAAAACCTCTTGTACCTGCTCTGTGAATGACTTGATTTGTCATATTGATACCCTTAATAAATTAAATTATGCTTTGAAAGAATAATGCAAAGTTAGTTCAGCTAACTGTTTCAGGGTTTGAAAGCTCCTGAAAATTGTAACTTTGTATGAATATATCTCTCAAAATGGCCGAATTTCCCCCTTGTCCACTTTGCAAATCTGAGTTTACTTATCAAATGGATGCTTTGCTTGTTTGTCCGGAATGTGCCCACGAATGGGATCCAAATCAACAGGAAGCTACAGAAGAAGCTTTCGTAGTAAAGGATGCCAATGGTAATATTCTTCAGAACGGTGATAGTGTTGTAACGATAAAAAATTTACCTGTAAAGGGAAGTCCCCAAGGTATAAAAGCCGGTACGAAAGTCCGCAATATCCGTCTCGTAGACAGTGATCACAACATTGATTGCAAAATTGATGGCTTTGGTGCCATGGCTTTGAAGTCGGAGTTTGTGAAAAAGGCATAGCCTTTTAGTATATCGTCGTCGACTTTCTATTTGCAGTAGTTTTCAATTCAGGGGATTTATTTTCCTAAATTGTAACAGTTATGCACAAATACATCACTGTTCTCATTGCAATATTTCAATTTCATGCAGGTGTAGCTCAAGTGCGTCTGCCAAGGCTGGTTCGAGACAGCATGGTTCTTCAGCGCGATCAATCTCTACCCATTTGGGGTTGGGCTTCACCGGGAGAGCGGGTTACCATAACACACTTGGGCAAAAAATATACAGGTAAAGCAGACGTATCAGGAAACTGGAAGATTATATTGCCACCAACGCAAGCTGGCGGGCCCTACAACATGACCATTGCCGGAAAGAATACGATTACACTCAGGGATGTGCTCTTTGGGGATGTATGGTTTTGCAGCGGACAATCCAACATGGTGCATCAGCTCAATATCCATGACGTTACCTATGCGAAGGTTATAGAAACAGCCAATTTTCAGGAAATCCGACAGTTTCTGGTGCCAACGGGTACATCACTTACATCAGCCCGGACAGACCTGAATGGGGGTAGCTGGACAGCCGCTGTAGGTGAAGCGATTCGTCCGTTTTCAGCTGTGGCTTTCTTTTTCGCCAAACAGTTGTTTGAAAAATACCATGTTCCCATCGGCATCATCAATGCCAGTGTTGGTGGAACACCCATCGAAGCCTGGATGAGTATGGAGGAGTCATCCTTTTATCCGGAATTAAAAAGCAGGTTGCAACAACTGAAAGACTCTGCGTTTGTGCGTCAAAGTCTCTCCATAAAACCTGTTCCTGATGAAGTATTTCCTGAAAAGGATCCCGGAATTTCCGGTCAGCTTAAGTGGTATAACCAAGGGTATGATGTTGGTCAATGGAAAAAAATTACAGTGCCGGGATATTGGGAAGACCTGGGGCATGCTGATCTAAATGGGGTAGTATGGTTCAGGAAAGACTTTGTGCTGGATGAGAAAATGAAGGCTGCAAACGGACGATTATTCCTTGGTAGGATCGTAGATGCAGATGAGGTTTACCTGAATGGTGTTCGCATCGGTTCTACTACCTATCAGTATCCACAACGCCGATACAGAATACCTGAAGGAATACTGAAGCAGGGCTCAAATACACTGGTAGTAAGGGTTACAAATTATGCTGGCAAGGGTGGTTTTGTTCCAGACAAACAATATGCAATATGTACTGCATCAGATACTGTTGACATCAGTGGTGAATGGAGATTTCGCGTAGGACAAATTTTTTATCCTTCTGGAAAGGTACAGCCAGCTCAGGTTTTCAGTCAGCAGTCCCAACCTGCCGCCCTCTTCAATGCCATGGTCTCGCCTCTTCTGCCTTATCCCATTAAAGGAATTTGCTGGTACCAGGGAGAGTCGAATGTAGCACGTCCTGAAATCTATCAAGCCTATCAGCAGTCGCTGATCCGCGACTGGCGGAAACAGTGGAAGAACGACACATTGCCTTTTATTTTTGTGCAGCTACCTGGTTTTCAGTCTTATCAATACCTGCCATCACAAAGTAACTGGGCAATGCTAAGGGAAGCACAACTGAAAAGCCTATCAACACCACACACCGCTATGGTTGTAGCCATTGATCTTGGAGAATGGAATGACATTCATCCGGATAATAAAAAGGATGTTGGAGATCGGATGGCACTGGCAGCGCGGCACCTGGCTTACGGAGATACCGTTACTTATAGCGGACCTCTATTCAGTAGGGGTGAAGTTAGGGGGAGTGAAATGATTATCCAGTTTAATCATGTGGCTGGCGGACTCACCACGCTTGATGGAGAGCCACCTGCTTCATTTGCTATTGCTGGAGAGGATAAAAAATTTATTCCTGCTAAAGCGCGTATTGAAGGAAGTAAAGTGATTGTCTGGAATGAAAAAATTTCCAATCCTGTTTATGTTCGTTATGCCTGGGCAGATAATCCTGTTCAGCCAAATCTCTGTAACAGTGCTAATTTGCCTGCTTCACCATTTAGAACAGATGAATAAAAAATAAATTTATTGAACGATTACAATACCGCTTGCCAGGATGCTTACCTCTTTTTTGGGTGTGGTGATGGCATCGATTTCAGCTTTGGATTTTTTGGCGTCTTCTGCGTAATGTTTCAGTTCACTCACAGGAGTTGTTTTTAATGAAACTGCACCATCAATCACAACAGTTTTTCCTTTGGCTGCAAGCGGTACAAAAAAACCGTAATCCTTCATTTTTACCATTGCTTGTTGTCCGTCTGGCAGTTCAAGTTTCAACCAGCAGCCTTTATTCGGACAAACCTCCAGTATTTTGGCTTTGATTTTTGTATCAGCGGGTGTTGATCCACTTTCCAGTTTTGTAGCTAGATCTGCCAGGGGAACAGCTCCTTTGGTATTCACTTTTGCGCCATAAGTATCACCAGGTGCTGCATTGCCTTCAGGTGGCTGAGCCTGAGTGAAGATACAGAACAGCATAACGGAAAGGGACAGTGCAATTTTTTTCATAACCTTGGTTTACATTGTAAAGATAAGCAAAGGTATAGTATCCATCATTTGAACCTATCAGGATAATCAGAGATAATGCCATCCACCCCCAATTCCTTCATTTTTTCAATCTGATCTTTTTCGTTTACAGTCCACACAATCACTTTCATTTTCTCCTTATGACAAGCTTCCAGATAAGTAGTAGTGACAAGACGGTATTCAGGACTAATGATTGCTGGTCTGAAACCAAGTGAGGCAACGAGTTCAGCAGGAGTACTTTTATTATTTGCAGAAATCAGGTAAGAAAGAGAAAGCTTTGGATTTTGCTGATTCAGAACTTGAATTGTACGTTTATCGAACGACTGGATAGTGGTCCGTTTCAGGATTTTTTTGGCTTTAAGCACCTCCATCAGCAAGCTTACAAATTCCTGAGGTTCGGGTTGCAGGATATTGTCACCTTCCGGGGATGATTTTGTTTCAATATTGTATTTGATTGGTTTCAGCTTATTGACCTTGATGTAATTTTCAACGCTGTCGATCAGTTCAGATAGCAAGGGCTTATGCACTTTCATTTTGAATTGCTGAGGAAATTTCGGATTGACTTTGCTACCCGCATCCCATTGGCGGATTGCTGCATAATCCATCGCATAAAGCTTGTAATCCTTTTCCATTTTAGTTGTGATGGGATTACCTTCTGGTGTAAGACAGAAGTCTGCATGCATGTAAGGGTCATGCGAAACAACCACCTGTTTATCCTTGCTGATCACTACATCCATTTCGAGTGTAGTAACGCCCTGCCTGATGGCTTCCAGCATAGCCGGTATGGTATTTTCCGGCATCAGTCCACGACAGCCCCTGTGGCCCTGATAGTCTATCTGTTGAGTTTGTCCGTTTGTAGGTAACATCATCATTGTGCAGGTGACCAGCACCATTAAACTGGTGAAAATAAAATTATTGCGAATCATGTGAATGTTTGTTGGGAGTTTCAAATTAATGAAATCCCCGTTTAAATTGATTATATTACAATAAAAGATGCAAGCTTTTCAGACCAATTCCTTTTCTGCAAAGGTAGAATCCGCGCTGAATCTGCTGTTGTCACCTACAACTAAACACAGGAGCGAG
>CANHUF010000107.1 GCA_947463715.1 Sphingobacteriales bacterium | reverse complement strand
TTTGCATCACCACCCTGGCTGGTATCATCCTGAACAGGAGGGGTATGCGTACGGTTTATGCCGCAATACTGGCTGCAATTGGCATGACTATGATTATGTACAGTGTTGTGTGGGATGGGGGGCAGACACTTTATTATGCAGGAATTTTACTAGTCTTTACAGCGGTTTGGATGAATGGGAGTATGTCCTGGTTTTATTTTCAGGTGAAGAGTGCATTGAAGGGATTATATCAGCGGGAACGGAGGGTGTGAACTAACTCAGCGTTTTATGGGCACTGGTTTTCCCAAAGCAATCGGAAAACTGGTGTTGATTATCCACTTATAAATTCAACAACATGATTGCTCAGTCATTTCAGTACGAATCTCCAGGCACCCTGGCCGAGGCGATTGCACTGCTCAACCAGTACGGCGATGAAGCCAAGGTACTGTCGGGCGGCCACAGCCTTATCCCCATGATGAAGTTGAGGTTTGCTTCTCCTGGTTATGTGATAGACATCAACGGGATTCCCGGTCTGTCGGATATCAAGGAAGAAAATGGTGTAGTGCACATTGGTGCGCTTGCCCGTGAAGCAGATCTGGAACATTCAGCGCTTCTTGCCAAGTATTTCCCGATTTTCAAGGACGTAACCAAGCTTATTGCAGATCCTCAGGTGCGCAACATGGGTACCCTTGGTGGTAACCTGGCCCATGGCGACGCGGCCAACGACCATCCTGCAGTTATGATTGCATTGGGCGCCAGTGTAATTATCACCGGTGCTGATGGTGAAAGGGAAGTGCCTATCGATGAGTTTTTCTATGGATTTTACATGACAGCTATTCAGCAGGGAGAAATCCTGACTGAAATCAGGCTTCCTGTACCCGCTGCCGGAACAGGTAATGCCTACCACAAGCTGGAACGTAAAGTAGGAGATTATGCCACATCCGGAGTTGCTGTTCAGCTCACCATCGGAAGTGACGGCATTGTAACTGCTGCGGGCATTGGACTCACCAATGTTAACCCTGTTCCATTGCGTGCAACACGCAGTGAAGAGGCGTTGGTTGGAAAGCCGCTCACAGAAGAAAACATTCTCCTCGCTGCCCAATACGCTTCTGAAGATTGTAATCCAAGTGCCGACCTCCGTGGCTCAGAAGATTACAAGCGTCATGTAACCGGGGTACTGGTGAAACGCATGATCAAAAAGGCTGCAGAGCGCGCCATGGCATCCTAACAATCGATTACCATTCATACTATACACGATGAACAAAACAATAAATGTAACTGTAAATGGCGCCAAACACACCCTGGACGTAGAGCCAAGGTTGTTGCTGGTGCACATGATCAGGGAAGTCCTGAGCATGACCGGCACCCACATAGGATGCGATACCAGCAGCTGTGGTGCCTGTACTATTCTGCTAGACGGCAAGAGCATTAAAAGCTGCACGGTACTCGCCGTTCAGGCTGATGGCAAGAGCATAACTACCATTGAAGGGCTTGCTCCAGAGGGAGGTCCCCTTCATCCGCTTCAGGAAGGTTTCAAAGAGAATCACGGTTTGCACTGCGGATTCTGCACACCAGGCATGATCATGCGTTGTGTGGAACTCCTGGAACATAACAATAACCCAACCGAAGAGGAAATCCGTTGGGGTATTTCCGGCAACCTTTGCCGCTGCACGGGTTATAACAACATCGTGAAAGCTGTTCAGTGGGCCGGTGCCAAAATGCGCGGCGAAGAAACGCCTTCCACAGAACCCGAATTCGTTTGATCCCATTATTCAAGATTTAAAATCATCAACATGATTCAATGTAAAACGTCGAAAGCCATCGGAGGAATGGGACACTCCCTCAAACGCAAGGAGGACGCCCGTTTCATTCAGGGTAAAGGCAATTACGTAGACGACGTAAAACTGCCCGGCATGCTCTATATGGATATCGTAAGGAGTCCGTATGCTTATGCCAAAATAAAGAAAATCAACATAGAAGAGGCCATGAAGGTGCCCGGTGTAGTTGCCGTGGTAACAGGTCGCGATCTGGAGAAATACAACCTCCACTGGATGCCCACACTCATGAGCGATACCCAGATGGTACTGCCTACAGATACCGTGATGTATCAGTCTCAGGAAGTGGCAGCAGTTATTGCCACCACGAAGTATGCAGCCAGGGATGGCCGTGAAGCGGTAATCGTAGAATACGAACCGATGAAGCCGGTGATTGACCCATTCAAATCACTTGATCCTTCTGCGCCAGTACTGCGTTCAGATAAGGAAGGCAAGACAGACAACCACATCTGGAACTGGAAGGCAGGCGACAAGGAGAAAACGGATACCCTGTTCGAAACAGCTGATGTAGTTGTGAAGGAACAAATGCATATCCCGAGAATTCACGTGGCATCCATTGAAACCTGTGGTTGTGTGGCTGATTACAGCAAAGTGAATAATCACCTCACCATGTACATGACCACGCAAGCGCCGCACGCCATTCGCACAGTGATTGCACTGGTAGCAGGGCATGTGGGACTTACCGAAGAAAAGGTGCGTGTTATCGCACCGGATATCGGGGGTGGATTCGGTGGTAAAGTACCTGTTTATCCGGGTTACGTTATAGCCATCGCTGTATCCTTCCTGGTTGGAAAGCCGGTGAAATGGATTGAAGACAGGAGTGAAAACCTCCAGGCAGACAGCTTCGCACGTGATTACCATATCACTGCAGAAATGGCCGGTACCAAGGATGGTAAAATTCTCGGTACACGTTTCAAGATCCTGGCAGACCATGGTTATACCGATGCTTCCGCCAATCCTTCCAAGTTTCCAACGGGCATGTTCTCTATCGCTACCGGAAGCTATGATTACGGAACAACTTATATGGAATGTGACGCGGTTTACACCAACAAACCTCCGGGGGGTGTTGCCTACCGTTGTTCTTTCCGTGTAACTGAAGCTGTTCATGCCATCGAGCGTATCACTGACCGCTTTGCTTTTGAAGTAGGAAAAGATCCTGCTGACCTGAGGATGCAAAACTTCATCAAGAAGGAAGACTTCCCATGGAAATCACCTACCGGTTGGATTTATGACTCCGGAGATTACCATGCAGGCCTGCAAAAAGCCATGGATGCCCTTAACTACGATGAACTCCGCAGGGAGCAGGCTGAAAAGCGTGCCAAAGGTGAACTGATGGGTATTGGTATCTCTACATTCACAGAGATCGTTGGTGCAGGTCCTTCAAAGGATTTTGACATCCTCGGTATCAAGATGTTCGACAGTGCTGAAATCCGTGTTCATCCTACCGGAAAGGCTATCGCCCGTTTCGGTACCAAGAGCCAGGGTCAGGGTCATGAAACAACCTATGCCCAGATCATCGCTGAAGAACTTGGCATCCCGGCAGAAAATATAGCCATCGAAGAAGGTGATACTGATACAGCTCCATACGGACTGGGTACGTACGCCAGCCGAAGCACACCAACAGCCGGTGCCGCTGCTGCCATTGCCGCCAGGAAACTGCGCGACAAAGCACGCAAGATTGCAGCCTACCTGCTGGAAGTGAGCGAAGATGACCTCGAATGGGAACCAGGTAAGTTCTTTGTAAAAGGAGCTCCGGAGAAAGCCAAAACCATTCAGGAAATCGTGTTTGCAGCATATACCAACCATCCGCAGGGAATGGAAGCTGGATTTGAAGCTACACATTACTACGACCCGCCCAATCTGACTTTCCCTTCAGGTGCATACATCTGCGTAGTGGATATCGACAGGGAGACCTGCGAAATCAAAGTAAGGCGCTTTGTGGCCATCGACGACTGCGGAAACATCATCAACCCGATGATTGTACAAGGTCAGGTGCATGGTGGACTTACCCAGGGTATTGCCCCGGCGATGTATGAAGAACTGATCTATGATGAGTCTGGTAACATCCTCAACGGAACCTTCATGGATTACCTCGTACCAACAGCTGTGGAATCACCAAGCTGGGAGACCGGCCATACCGTGACGCCTTCACCACACCATCCAATTGGAGCCAAAGGTGTAGGTGAATCACCAACCGTAGGTGCGCCTCCTGCTATTGCGAATGCCATCGTAGATGCCTTGACACCATTTGGCATCACACACCTGGATATCCCGATCACGCCATTTAAAATCTTTAAGGCGCTGCAGGAGAAAGGGGTTTTCGCAAGCTGATAATATCATAACCAAAACGTGAAAGGTGAACAGTAGTGGGGAGGGGCTGTGTAGGCTGAACTGTTTTACTTTTCACGTTTTTTCACTGTACCATTTAAAATTTAAACAATGAACGCAACTATCTCAAAAACATTTCATGTGGCTCATCCCATCGCTG
The DNA here is from genome assembly GCA_947463715.1 of Sphingobacteriales bacterium. Classification (GTDB taxonomy): domain Bacteria; phylum Bacteroidota; class Bacteroidia; order Chitinophagales; family Chitinophagaceae; genus Pollutibacter. The sequence goes on along the minus strand of CANHUF010000107.1, from coordinate 3,640 downwards.
ATGTATGGGCCAATATCACCAGTCCTGAAAAAATCGTTGTCTGTGTTCCCGGTGCCTCACTCACGGAAATGGTTGATGACGATAATTTCAAAGGTGAAGTGGAACTGAAATTTGGTCCAGTAAAAGCCAAATACGGCGGTGTTATTTCTTTCCTGGAGCGTGATGCAGCCAGCCACAGCATGAAGATGAAGGGCAGCGGCACCGATGTAAAAGGCAAGGGTGGTGCTGATATGCTTCTGGACGGATTGTTAACTGAAAAGGATGGCGGCACCGAAGTAAGTGTTACCATGGACGTTACAGTTCAGGGAATGCTTGCCCAGTTTGGCAGCCGTTTGGTAACAGACGCTACAACCCATGTATTCGATCAGTTCGTGAGCAATTTTAAGAATCAGCTCGACGGTAAGGAAGTGAAAGGCGCCCTGAGTGCAGGTGCTATGATGGGCAGCATGATTAAAGGTATGTTTGGCGGTAAATCATGAAACGAACAGAAGCATTGAATCATCCGGAAGAGCTCATCCGTTTCCTCAGCGAACACCAGTATGTAGCTGATGAGGAGATGGCTACTTCGCTATATCTGTTGTTAAAACTAGGCAAACCATTGCTGCTGGAAGGTCCGCCCGGCGTGGGTAAAACCGAAGCAGCATTGGTTTTGTCGCAGTTTCTTGGAACCAACCTCATCAGGTTGCAGTGTTATGAGGGCCTAGATGTCAACGCTGCGGTGTATGAATGGAATTACCAGAAACAGTTACTGGGTATCCGCATGCAGGAAGGCAGTGACAAAAGCACAGCAGAGAAAGAACAAATCATTTTCAGTGATGACTACCTGCTGAAGCGTCCGCTTCTGCAGGCCATTACCCAGGAAGATAAAGCACCTGTTTTGCTCATAGATGAGCTGGACAGGAGCGATGAGGAATTCGAGGCTTTTTTACTGGAATTGCTGTCGGCTTTCCAGATAACCATACCTGAGTTGGGTACAATCAGGGCGGTACAAAAACCTTTCGTAATCCTCACCTCAAACCGTACCCGCGAACTCAGTGATGCTTTAAAGAGACGTTGTCTTTATCATTGGATTGATTACCCATCACTCGATAAAGAGATGGCGATTGTTCAGCAAAGGCTACCGGAAATTGAAGAACAACTCCTCCGGCAGGTTGTAGAACATGTTCAGGCCTTCCGCCAGAAAAAACTGGCCAAAATACCTGGTGTGAGTGAAACCATAGACTGGGCTGAAAGCCTGATGGCCCTGGGGTACCGCGAAGTGAACAGGCAATCCATGTTGCAAACAGCAGGAAGCATACTCAAATCATCGGAAGATATCCGGTTGGTATTGTCAGAAATGAACGCAGCAGAATAAAATGAAATGGAGAAAGTCCAGGCTTTTCAAACCGCCAGCCTGTCTGAAGGCATTGTTGCCTTTGCACAATTTGCAAGGGGGCACGGACTGAATATAGGCATCCGGGAAACTCAGGATGCCATCATCGCAGCAGGCACAGGAATGTTGCAGGAACGTCGTTTTTTCAAAGCAGCACTCAAGTCTATCTTCTGCAATACACCAGAAGAAATGCTCGTTTTTGAAAAGTTGTTCTCGCTTTTCTGGGATACCAATCCCATTGACCTCAATGGCAGAAAAGGGAAGTCTACGATTCAGGGAAGTTTCAATAAGAAAGCAACAGCTTCAGTAGTCATGTTGGGTGTTGGACAATCCGGTCCACAGGAAGAAGAAGCCAAAAATGTAAGCGGTGCCAATGCCGCAGAACGACTTAAAAAAACGGATCTCTCCCTGCTGAACACCATGGAAGCTGAAGAGCTTGCAGAAATAGCCCGCAAACTTTGCAAACAAATGGCAGTAAGGATGCGCCGCAGGATGAAGCAGGACCTGAAAGCTGGTCAGATCAACCTGCGGAGAACCATCCGCAAAAGCCTCTCAACAGGCGGAGAGCCGGTTGACCTGTATTACCGCATGCATACACCTAAGAAGCAGCGGTTAATTGTTTTACTGGATGTAAGCGGATCCATGGATAAATACTCTTTTTTTCTCCTCCGTTTCATCTGTACACTCCGGGAACATTTCAGACAGCTTGAAGCGTTTGTGTTCAGCACATCGCTCAAAAGAATCACCAAAGCCTTGCAATTGCAACAGCTTGACGAAGTCCTCCGACAAGTGGGAACAGAAGCCGATAACTGGAGCAGCGGTACCAAAATAGGAGAGTGCCTGCAGGAGTTTACTGAAAAATACGGCAAACGCATGCTCAACGGATCTCCTCTTGTACTCGTGCTGAGCGACGGACTGGATACGGGGGATACGGCCCTGCTCGGCACGGCCCTACAGCATATCCACCGGAGAGCCAAAAGGGTCATCTGGCTGAATCCGCTCAAGGGAATGAAAGACTACCAGCCGCTTGCCAGAGGTATGCAGGCTGCGCTTCCTTCCATCGACGATTTCAGCAGTGCCCACAACCTGGAAAGTTTACTTGAACTGGAAAAAATACTGATGCATGCAGGATAAAATACTTGAACAGATAACAGATCTTAAAAAAAGGAGCGAACCTTTTGCCATGGCCCTTGTGGTTAACCGCGAAGCGCCCAGCAGTGGCAAGGCAGGAGACAGGGCCATCATCCGGCAAAACGGGCAACTGATTGGCTGGATTGGTGGTGGTTGTGTAAAAGGAATCGTGCTGAAAGAGGCAGCTGACGCCATCAGTTCTGGGAAACCCCGACTGGTGAGAATAGGGAAACATATAACACAGCCTCAAAAACATGGAAATGTTATGGAATACAAAATGACCTGTCAGAGTGAGGGAACCGTAGAAATCTTCATAGAACCCGTTCTGCCACAGCCTCACCTGGTAGTTGTTGGTAAAACTGAGATTGCCAATGCACTGACCAAACTCGGACATGCTGCCGGCTTTCGCATTACCGGCGTGGCAAGGGATGCCGGACTAAAAACATTTCACAAGGTAGATGAATTGATTACACAGATCGACCTGAGTAATGTCAAGACGGGTCCGCTTTCTTTCATCGTAGTAGCCACCCAGGGGGAAGACGATGAAAAGGCTATGATGTCAGCAGTCAAAAAACAAGCTGCTTATCTTGGTTTTGTGGCCAGCAGAAAAAAGTCCGCCTCCATCATCCAATACCTGAAAGATGCCGGTATAGAAGACGGCATAATCGGACAAATCACTTCACCGGCAGGTCTGGATATCAATGCCAAGCAACCTGACGAAGTAGCCATCAGTATCCTGGCAGAAATCATTCAGGTTAAGAACGGATTGTCAGTGCTGGTGCAGCAGGAAGTGCCTGCAGAATCTGGGGTTGCAGTTGCGGCACCAGAATATTACATCAACCCCGTTTGTGGAGTACCGGTAGATAAAAACAATCCCAGGCACATCATGGAATACAAGGGTGAAAAAGTCTATTTCTGCTGTGATGGCTGTAAGGTAAAATTCGAAAAAGATCCTGAAAAATACATCCAGGCCCGTGAACAGGGAATGGAATATGAAGGGATGTAGATATCTAAAAAATCAGTATATTATAACGTGAAGGAATTAAGAGAAATAGTGAAGGCTTATGACGCTGCGGTGCAGCAGGGAAAAAAAACTGCCCTTGCTGCTGTTGTTCACCTGGATGGTTCTTCCTACCG
>CANHUF010000106.1 GCA_947463715.1 Sphingobacteriales bacterium | reverse complement strand
GGTAGAAGATGAGCAGGGAAAGTGAAATTACAGCCCAGGTCTGTGGTTTCTTCAACAGATGAACATGTGAGAACAAAGTAAACAGGATGATGAGGATGCCGTGGTATTTGCTGTACAGCAGGAGTGCTGTAACGATGGATAGCGCAAGTATTTCCTTCCAACCCTGCTGGTGGGCATAATGCTGAAAAGCTATAAAAAACAATACAGTAAATAATAACAAGGGGATATCCGGCACAGCCAGGATACCGCCTATCTGAAGCAGACCCATTTGCAGGACCAGCGCATAAAACAGCTTTAGGTTTTTGGGTGCTACCAAAAGCTCTGTAAGTCGAATGGTAAGAATTCCTGCAACTACGATAAATAACCTGACCCCTATTTCACCTGGCAGCAGGAAAGTCCCCATTTTTATAAGCAATGCCACCATGGGAGGATGATCAAAATATCCCCAGTCGAGGAACTTTGAATAAACCCAGTAATAAGCCTCATCATCAAAAAGCTCTGTACCCCATGCCTGGATGAGGGTGATGATAGTCCAGGTTGCATAAAAAAATGTTGTCAGTTTCTTATCAGACCACGACTGTATTGCGAACAGTCCTGCTGGCTTTGGTTGTTCTGGCTGTTGCATCATAATTTGTTGATTTTTAACGGAGAACAAATTTAAATATTGGAACCAGTCTTACAAACTCTTCTTGCAGTCTTTCAGCAATGCTGTCAACCATGAAATGGCAGACGCTGTTCGCTCGGGGTCATCACCCTGAACTTCAAACCACGGAACAGGCTGATTAATCAGGATATCCCTGTATACATGAAAAAGGGTTGTACGTGTTTCCTGATCAGGATACTCACGCAATTCATCTTTGACCCAGGGCAGATCAGGCTTGCAGAGCAGGTAGCCATCATAGCGCCGCTCCAGAATCTGATCCAGAATTTCGGTATGGCACTGACCAAAAACAAACTCACTCCAGACTTTCATCACATACATATCCGTATCAATGAAGAGCACTGAAGGCTGTTCAGGAGGTGCGGATTCATGCTTGAGCTTGAGTAATGCTGCAGTGCTGTCTTCCAGGCTGAGCTGACCTCTTGCAATGGTGAGCAGGTCATTGAAATTATAATCTGTACCATGCTCTAACAGATACTCCCTTGCATATTCACGGCACCAGATGGTGGAGAAATGAGCAGCAAGGGATGCAGATAATGTACTTTTCCCCGTTGATTCAGGTCCGATAAGTACTATCTTTTTGATGTTGTCATCAGGCATGGGCAGCTGCTTTTTTTCTCCATTCGATATAACCAAAAATAGCCAGTATCAGTAATATGAAGTAGTATACTGCTGTAAAGACATATCCTTTGATGTAATACAAAGGCATGGAAGCAATATTCGTGATGATCCACCAGATCCAGCTTTCCAGTTTCTTCCGTGTCATGAGCCACATTCCTGTGAACGCTGCAGCCGAGGCAAGTGCATCTGCCCAGGGAATTGCTCCCGGAAAGAAAGCCTCCTTCAGGTAGTTGAGGGATAAATAAAGAACAACATACATGGAAGCAAAAAAGGAAAGTTGAAGTATCCAGTCGGACTGGTTTGACCTGCTGACCTGCACGATTAGTTCATGTTTTTCATTTCTGCGCAGCCAGTTGTACCACCCATAGAGACTCATGATGGTATAGTAGAGGTTGACAACAGCCTCACCAATGAGCTGTGCGTCATAACTGATCCAGACGTAAAATACGGTGTTGATTAAACCGGTTGGATAAACCCAAATACTGGCTTTCCGGGAAAACCAGACTGATATAATACCGGATAATGCGGCAAGGATTTCGATAAATGATGGCATTTACTCCGCTTCGGCAACCACTTCAGTTACTTCAGGAATCATCCTTTTCATCATGCCTTCGATACCTGATTTCAGGGTGATCATGGAAGAGGGACAACCACTGCATGAGCCCTGCAACATGAGGGTAACTACGCCATCATCAAACTTTTTGAACTGGATAGCTCCACCGTCCATTTCTACAGCGGGCTTCACATAATTTTCAAGTAACTCCTTGATTCTTTTGACCACGTCACCATCTTCAGACAGAATGATATTGCCGTCAGTAGCCTGAGTAGCAGGAAGTTCATCTTCGTTAACTATAACCTTTCCATCTTCAAGGTAATCTTTGAGAAACTGCCTGATTGAGGGTTTAACATCTTCCCAATCCGTTTCGGAGGTCTTGGTGAGTGTAACGAAATTACTGGCTATGAATACACATTTGACAAAAGGAAAACTGAATAACTCAAGCGCCAGAGGCGATGGTTTGGCAGATTCAATATCCTGAAAATCAACGCTTTTACCGGGATACAACAATTTGTTGGCTACAAATTTCATGGTCTCCGGATTCGGGGTCATCTCAGTATAGATGCTAACGGTGATATTGCCTGTCTTGATCATAATTTTCAGTTAACATGCAAATTTACCAATAAGTTTGGGCAAAAACTACCGAAATACGGAAAAAGAGTCATTTACTTCCCAAAACACGCGCTACAAGCTCCATGTGTTCGGTCCGGATATAGTACTCAAAGCTCCTTTTATCAAATTCTGAACGCTGTTTCTCAATGACTGGTTTCTTGTCTTTTGTAATCAGTCCCATCTTTTGATTGATAGACCCGATCAGGTCACTGCGCATTCTTTTCTGGATCTCGGCGGAGCGACTACCAGCACCGATGACCTTGTTGATCTCTTCGATGGTTGTCAGTCGCTCCTCAGCGGAATACCTGTAGATAAAATCCAGCAGTAATCTTTCCTTTTGTTCCAGCAGATCAAGTAACCTTGACGAACGGAACGTGACTACTTTTTCGTCTGGTGGTGTTTGTGCAGGTTGTTCAGCAACGGCTTGGGTGTTGGGCGCTGTATGGATTAATTTTTTTTCCGGCTCCTTTATTGGAAGCTCGCTATTGGGTATGGCTTTACTTGAATTTCTTTTCAACCTGAAAAAATTTCCAAAGAGAAAACCGGCAAGCAATGCCAATGAAACAAAAGCATAAGAACTGAATCCGGAAAGCTTTTCAAAAAAACCGGATTCAACAGGCTGATATACGGGTATTCCCATATCGGTCAAATCGGCACGTGAGATGGTAAGTGAATCATAACGGCCAGCATCCCGTGCCATATAAACTGTACTGTCGTAACAAAAGCTAATCAGGTTATCACTTGCCCGCAAGGATTTATAGGTGATGGCCTGTAATTTCGACAAGATCTCGCCATTCAATCTGTAGTAACGGTTCCGCTGGATATCTGTTACCACACCGTGCAGATCCAGGATACCCCATGGAAGGAAACCAATCATTTCGTATGCTGTATCCCGAAAGTGACCCAATCGTTGCCATTCTCCATTCAGGATTTCCAAAGTGTAAATATCCTTTCCAATCTCAGTGTCCGTCTGATTTTTCAGGGTCTGAAAACCACTTTCACCTAATCCGTTAATGACCAGTTTTCCTGAAAGGGTATCCAGGTAATAGAAATTAGCCCTGCCAATATGCTTCAGTTTCCAAGGGATATACAGGTTGGTTTTGACGGGATTCCATTCCCCCGCATTAAAGTTATAATCCCGAAGTACACCATTGGTCTGCCACAAACCATAGCCGCCAAACGAATAAAGGTGGTCTCTGTAACTAAACTGAATGGAACCAAAATTATAACCTGAAAAGAAAGTGGAATCCAATCTTTGCCAGCTACCCAAACCCGGCTGATACCTATAAACCCTTCCAGTACCCTGAGGAAGAATAAAAAGTCCGCTTTCAGACTTCACAATACCAAAGCCCGATTGATTAAAGCCCTGAGGCAGATCAGCAATTAAAAAAGGTAACTGGTTGCTATAACAGAATACCTGAATATTACCAGACAATGAAGCCAGTCTATTCAGAATAACCGGCTGGGTATCAGCCAGCAAAGTTGGTCCGTAACCAAAAATTAAAAGTAATATATAGAATATTCTGAATGACATGCATCAGCAAAATGCACTATCAATAAGACACAACAAGGTGAAAAAAACAGAAAAAAACCGTTTTTTAACAGATTAGGTTACTCACTAATGTGTAGTGAATTGAAATATAACTTATTATGACAATAAAATAAACATATAAAATGTACCAATTTATTCACCAATAATCTTTTTAACCTGTTTTATGACCCTTTCCGCACTTATTTCCTGCATACAGGCATGATCTCCACGCCAGCAGTTTTTATTTCCAAAAACAGAACAGGGCCTGCATGAAAGGTCTGCTTGAATAGCATTGGCAGGATCCTGATTGAACCCATAAAAACCGGCATATGGATGCGTAGGTCCCCAGATGGATATCACTGGTACATCCACAAGAGATGCCAGATGCATGTTGGCGGAATCCATCGAAACCATTACTTTCAGCTTTCGCATCATTTCAAGTTCAGACTTAAATCCTGTACCCAAGGTTGAAGGAACAACAAATTTGAAATCTTTCTCCCACTGTTTGATTACCAGTTGTTCTGCCCGTGTACCTCCAAACAAATGAATGCGGTACCGCTCCCGGTCAAAATATTTAATCACTTCCTTGAAACGGTCCAGGTTATACATCTTTGCTGCATGCCTGGCAAATGGAGCAAAGCCAATATGAATTGGCTCAGATAAATTCGATGCTTTATCAAACCATTGGGAGTATTGACCTTTTCCAAGGGTATAGTAATTAGCGGAACTCACTTTAAAATCCAGCTTTCGAAAAACCTCCGCGTAACGTTCCGTGGAATGTGGTAATGGTTTGAGAATTTTATCGTCAACACGGATCAATGCCTTCTTTTCAAGCCTGCCCTTGTGAATGAAAGCAAATTGTTTCCCAGCTATCCAAAGCAGGAACCTAACCAGATGGGTACGTAAAACACCATGTAAATCGGCAACAGCCTGAAATTCATAATGGGTATTCAGGTGATCATAAATCCGGTATATCCCCCTTATCCCCTTGTATTTTCCTTTCAGGTCGTATCCGGCGAAAGTAAGTCTGCCGATACCACTAAAAATACCCTCCAGCCTGCTATCACTTACCATGATGATTTCAAGGCCTGGATTTTCGTCCAACACCCTTTTCAAAACCGGCACAGTCATCGCCACATCTCCGAGGGCGGAAAAGCGCATAACGGCGATGGTTTTTATTTCGGGTTTCGCTTTACTCATGATGTCTGCTTATACAGCACAGGGTTCAGCGCCGGGTCATTGTACATTTTCATTTGGCGGTAGACTTTCATCCGCATCTTTCCTGCAGCGAGGTCTGCCAGTAATTCATCTATTGACCCGGATAAGTCATCCTGCTGCTCCAGCAAGACCCTCAGTTTTTGGCTGCACTTTTCCCGGTGAGCAGCATCAGCATCGTCTCTTTTCACCTCTTCCTGCATGTGCCATATTTTCAAAATGAGAATAGAAAGGCGGTCAATGGCCCAGGCAGGGCTCTCTGTGTTCACACGGGACTGCAAATCTGGTTTCACTGCAGCAAATGCTTCTAGAAAATGGTCGTCAATCTGTTCAACGAGGTCTGTCCGGTCCTGATTGGATTTGTCAATCCTCCGCTTTAAAGCAAGCCCTGCCACAGGATCAATTTGCGGATCCCTTACAATGTCTTCCAGGTGCCACTGCACCGTATCGATATAATGTTTGCGGTAAAGCAGGTGAGCGGCTGAACCAGCCTGATAAGGATTATTTGCTTCTGCATCCACATCATTGTGCTGATGGAAATCGCTTACACACCGGCGGAAGACCTCCAGGCAAAGTGTACTGTTAATCATGGCGCAAAAGTACAGAATATAGGCTTATGCTAACTTTTTCGGTACCCTGATGAGGATGGTAATGGTCAAAGCCAGCAGGATACACACGCCAATAGCAGCAGTTATACCAACATTACGCGCCTGTGTTACCTGCGCTGAGTAGATGCCATAAAAGGCCCATGACAAAACAAAACCATAAGCAGGCTCCTTGCGTTTACCTACCATGATTATACCCAGCAAAATAGCAATACAAATCATGATAATACTCCATACCTGTGGCTGAAGGAAACCACCCTGCCATCCCAAACCAACCAACAAAGCGGTGGTATTGGCAATTGTTGCTACTGAAATCCAGGCGAGGTAAACCACAAAGGCGTGGTATACCCAGATGCGGTGAAAGACAGGCATTTGATTTTTCAAAGGCTTGAGGAGCAGGTACATCCTGATCAGCACCAGCAAAAAGGCAAGCATAAGCAGCAAGGATGTAGCCAGGTAAAGATGATGCCAGACGAGCACCCAGCCTGCATTGATGACACAGGTGAGCCAGAACCAGGGACTGGCTTTCTGGATAGCCTCACCGGCAGCTGCATCAAATTTTCCAAACCCTGCAAAAAAGGAAATAAATACAAATCCGGTCAGGATAAAATAAATCACACCCCATATACCGAAAGTAAATCCTGCCGGCACAAAAAAATTGGGATAGAAAGCCGATACCTGTCCGGTATTGTAACCATTGATAGGTAAAATATTAGCCAATGCATTTACGGTAACAACCCCTGCAAACAGCAGGAGATTCAGAAATGGTGTAACTTTTTTGTTGATCATGGTAAGTTTAATAAGTTTTCCAGTTATATGTTTTCAATCCACCACCCTTGTGCCTTGTGCCTCGTCCCTTGTGCCTTGTGCCTCGTCCCTTGTGCCTCGTGCCCTGACTTGAAATACATGAGTTGAGAGAAATTAGTTGAGAGTTGAGAAATAAACTCACTCAACTTAATTCTTTCAACTTGCCTTTGTGCCCAGCCTTCGGCTGGCAAGCTCGTGCCTTGTGCCCTGACTTGAAATACATGAGTTGAGAGAAATTAGTTGAGAGTTGAGAAATAAACTCACTCAACTTAATTCTTTCAACTTGTCTTTGTGCCCAGCCTTCTGCTGGCAAGCTCGTGCCTCGTGCCTGGCTGTATATTACAACTCCCCCTTCTTCATCTCCCCCATCGCATAATCTGCTGCCCGGGCTGTAAGCGCCATATAGGTTAGGGATGGATTTTGGGTGGATGTTGATGTCATACAAGCGCCATCGGTCACAAACACATTCTTGCAATGGTGCAACTGGTTCCACTTGTTGAGCAGGGATGTTTTGGAATCATTCCCCATACGTACGCCACCCATTTCGTGGATATCCAGTCCGGGTGCTTGTTTGGAGTCGGTTGTCTTGATATCGTAAAAGCCTGCCTTTTCAAACATTTCCGTAAGTTGTTCCTGGTAGTCCTTCACCATCTTGTCGTCGTTTGCATCATAATCAATACTGATGTTCAGCAGCGGCATACCCCAGGCATCTTTCTGGTCCGGACTCAGGGAAACATAATTGGTTTCCTTGGGAATGGTTTCTCCCATCATGTGCGAGCCCACGCTCCAGTCTCCGTACTCCTTCTTTTCAAGGTTATTTTTCAGTTCCTCTCCGAAGCCCTCGGTATCCCTTTTCAAGCCCCTGTTGGCAGAAAATCCGGCCGCATAACCCCTTAAGAAGTCTGTCTCCTGCTTGTAAACATTCCTGAAACGGGGAATGTATGCACTGGTATGGGAACGACCATCTGTTTTTTTGTCGAGGTGACCATTGTATTTCCCGGAAACCCTGGCTCGGTAATTGTGAAAGGCCACATATTTACCAAGGAGACCGCTGTCGTTACCCAGTCCATTTGGAAACCGCGAAGATGTGGAGTTGAGGAGGATGAGGTTGGTATTCAGTGCGGCTGCATTCACGAAAATGATACGTGCAAAATATTCTGTGGCAACCTGGGTTTTCGCATCAATAACCCGAACGCCTGTTGCCTTTCCTGCCTTATCGTCATAGATGATCGAGTGTACTATAGCATCAGAACGCATGGTTAGGTTTCCAGTTTTCTCTGCCCAGGGGAGTGTGACGGAGTTGGAGCTGAAATAACCACCAAACGGACAACCACGCTGACACAGGTTTCTTTTCTGACACTG
>CANHUF010000105.1 GCA_947463715.1 Sphingobacteriales bacterium | reverse complement strand
TGAAGACGAGTTGCGTTATCCTGTAATTCACCTGAAAGGTGAGGATATTGAAGTAGCTATTTCTCATAACAATGAATATGGTGAGGATATATACAGTTTCGTAAACGGACAGTATACAACCCAGGGCGGTACACATGTGCTTGCATTTCGGGAAGCATTTGTAAAAACAATTCGGGATTTTTTCAAGAAAGATTACGATACCTCAGATATCAGACAAAGTATTGTGGCAGCAGTTGCTGTAAGGGTTCAGGAGCCGGTATTCGAATCTCAAACAAAAACCAAGCTAGGCTCACAATATATTTATGAAGGGGGGCCTTCCATGAAAAATTTTATGCTTGAGTTTTTTTCCAGGGAACTGGATAATTACCTGCATAAAAACACTGCTGTTGCCGAAGCATTGAAGAAAAGGATAGAGCAAAGTGAACGTGAACGTAAAGAGCTGGCAGGCATAAAAAAACTGGCCAATGAAAGAGCCAAAAAGGCAAACCTTCATAACCGGAAATTGAGGGACTGCAGAATCCACTTGAATGCAGACCCCCCCGCAAAGGGCAAGGAAGAATATATTGCCAAACAGTTTCAGAGTACAATTTTCATCACGGAAGGAGATTCTGCGAGTGGATCAATTACAAAATCAAGGGATGTAGAATCTCAGGCTGTTTTCAGCTTGCGAGGCAAGCCTTTGAATTGTTTTGGATTGACAAAGAAGGTGGTTTACGAAAATGAAGAGTTTAATCTGTTGCAGCATGCCTTGAACATTGAAGACGGGATGGATGATTTGCGTTACAATAACATCATCATAGCAACCGATGCTGACGTTGATGGGATGCATATCCGGTTATTGCTGATGACCTTTTTTCTTCAGTTTTTTCCTGATCTGGTCAGGGATGGTCATGTTTATATTTTAGAAACACCGTTGTTTCGGGTAAGGAATAAGCAGGAGACGATCTATTGTTATTCAGAGCAGGAAAAGCAGGCAGCCATGCAAAAAATTGGAAGCAAGGCTGAGATAACCCGATTCAAGGGCCTTGGAGAGATCTCACCTGATGAGTTCAAAAGGTTTATTGGTTCGGATATGCGGAAATCTCCTGTTATCTTGGAAAACCAGATTCATATTCAGCAGTTGCTTGAATACTATATGGGTAAAAACACCCAGGAGCGTCAGGATTTCATCGTGTCCAACCTTCGTGTAGAACTGGATGCAGTAGAAGAAACAATCTAACCACTATGATTCATATTGTTTTTAATGAGCCGGATATTGACGTCATAAGCAAGGCGATGGCCCTGGATGAATCTTTGCAGGGGGAAGTTATGCTGATCCGCGATGATTATGCTGTAGGTCCGGTTACAGATATATATGCTCAGGAAGGAATTGCCGGCAGAAAAGATTGGTGGAGAATGTTGTTGAAAGGAACTGAGTCTGAAAATGCTGTAGATGAGGGTAAAGTGAATGATGAACTTGTATTTTCCAGGTTAACGGATGCATTGTTGAACGATGAATCAGAAGTAGTATGGATCTGGGCAGCTCAAAACAAGCACGATGTTTGTGGCTATTACTGGTTGGTGAGTCAGCTTGCATCTTTTCAGTCCAGGATTTTTATACTTTACCTGAATAACCTGCCATTTATCAACGATAAGGGTCATATTTTTTATCCTGAATGGCTAAGTCAGATTCCGCCCAGGGAATTTCTAAAGGCAAAGAAGCTGGCCCGCCCGGTTACCATCAGCGAGTTCGAAGTTGATGCTGACGAATGGCGGAAAATTACCGAATCAGGGTGGATGGTTCGTTTACTTGAAGGTGGGAAAAAAATAACAGGCTTCGAGGTTTCATATTATGACGAAGGGTTGGATGAATTGATATCAGCTGAGTTTCAGAAAGCCTCAAAAATCATCAGTAATTTTCAATCACGGAAAAAAAATGAAAGCACCGGTGATGTTTTTTTGCTGTGGAGGTTAAAGACGCTGATCTATTCAGAAAGGTATGATGCTTTGGGTGAATTAAAAGGTGCAAAGGATTTTGAAATCAAAAAGAAAACTTCGGCAGGTCCGGTTTAATAAATAGTGGATTATGGCAAAAGCAAAGTTTGTTATTGATCATGATAATGAAAGTGGTGTTTCTGGTCAGTATAAGAACTGGTTCCTGGAGTATGCATCATATGTGATACTTGAGCGGGCTGTTCCTGCGGTTGCTGATGGCTTAAAGCCTGTTCAGCGCAGGATTTTACATTCCATGAAAGAGATGGATGATGGCAGGCTAAACAAGGCTGCAAATATTATTGGACAAACCATGCAGTATCATCCGCATGGTGATGCCAGTATACAGGATGCATTGGTCAACCTGGGGCAAAAGGATTTGCTGGTAGACACACAAGGTAACTGGGGTGATGTAAGAACCGGTGATGATGCTGCTGCTGCCCGTTATATTGAAGCCCGTTTGAGTAAGTTTGCCCTGGATGTAGCTTTCAATGGAAAGACAACACAGTGGCAGCTTAGCTATGATGGCCGCAAAAAAGAGCCTGTAAATCTTCCGATGAAGTTTCCGCTGTTGCTGGCTCAGGGAGCGGAAGGTATCGCAGTTGGATTATCCACCAAAATATTGCCGCATAACTTTACAGAACTTGTTGATGCTTCAATAAAATACCTGCGTGGGAAAAATTTTGAATTGCTTCCAGATTTCCAAACGGGTGGTATGATCGATGCATCCAATTACAATGATGGCAAACGGGGGGGAAGGATCAGGTGCCGGGCACATATTCAGGAACTTGACAAAAAATCACTTGTTATCAGGGATGTGCCTTATGGGGTTACTACTACGCAGTTGATGGAGTCTATTGTGAAGGCAAATGATCAGGGAAAAATTAAAATTAAAAAAGTTACAGATAATACAGCCGCTGAAGTTGAAATCCTGGTTGAATTGGCTGCAGGCATATCTTCAGATATTACCATAGACGCTTTATATGCGTTTACCGATTGTGAAGTAAGCATTGCTCCCAATGCCTGTGTTATCGTAAATCAAAAACCGATATTTCTTTCTGTTAGTGAATTGCTGCGCATCTCCGCTGATTATACCAAAGAATTACTCAGACAGGAATTGCAGATCAGGCTTGGTGAACTTCATGAAAAATGGCATTTTACCTCTTTAGAAAGAATATTTTTTGAAGAAAAAATATACAAAGAACTAGAGAAAAAGCATGAAGATTGGGAAAAGGTTTTGGAGGCAATTGAAAAAGGTTTCAATCCGTTTAAAAAATTATTCAGAAGACCAGTTACCCGCGAAGATGTTATCAAGCTTACCGAAAAGCCTGTAAGGCGGATATACAAGCTTGACATAGATGAGCTTAACATGCAGATAAAAGGAATTGAGGATGAAATTCTGCAGGTATCCGGTCACCTGGAGCACCTGACAGATTACGCCGTTTCCTATTACGAAAATCTTTTGGTCAAATACGGAAAGGGTAGGGAACGTAAGACTGAAATCAAGCCATTTGATGTCATTCAGGCCAGGGCTGTTGCCATTGCTAATGTGCGTCTGTACATGAACAGAACTGAAGGTTTTATTGGGACAAGTCTGAAAAAGGATGAATTTATAGCAGAGTGCTCTGATCTGGATGATGTAATTGTATTCACACGCAGGGGTATTATGAAAGTGGTTAAGGTGGGCGACAAGGTATATATCGGAAAAGATATTATCTACGCTGCCATTTTTATCAAGACTGATGAGAGAACCACCTATAATCTTATCTATACAGATGCCGCATCCGGCATTGCCTTTGCCAAGCGTTTTAATGTTACCGGTATTACGAGAGATAAAGAATATGACCTGACAAAAGGCACTGATAAATCCAAAATAAATTACTTTTCTGCTAATCCAAATGGAGAAGCAGAATCTGTGAATATACTACTCAGTCCCAACAGCAGTGCACGTATCAAACAGCTTGAATTTTATTTTGAGACACTGGACATCAAAGGCCGTTCTTCCATTGGTAATCAGGTTACAAAATATCCCATCAAAAGTGTTAAACTGAAGGAAGCCGGCAGATCAACATTGGGAGGAAGGGATATCTGGTTTGACAATACCTTCGGCAGGTTAAATACTGAACAGAAAGGCGTTTATCTGGGTAGTTTTCTTTCAGAGGATAACATCCTGGTAGTTTTCAGGCAGGGTTATTATGAGATCTGCAGCACAGAAACTACCCAACGTTTTGATACGGATCAATTATTACACATTGAAAAATTTGATCCCAAAAAAATTATAACAGCAATTTACCTGGATAACGAAAAGTTACAGTTTAACGCCAAGAGGTTCAAAATTGAGACTACAACCGTTAATAATAAATTCCAGTTTATCAGGGAACACGATGGCAATCATGTTGTGATAGTAACTACTGATCCAGATCCGGTTGCTATTATCAAATCAGGTAAAGGTGCAATGGTCAAGGAAACACGGATCAAGGTAGCTGATCTTGTGGAAGTAATGGGTTGGAGGGCAATTGGAAGTAAGTTTACAGACTTCAATAAATCCACCAGTATTTCATGGAACAGCGATGAGCCTCCTGCCACCCAGGCTGCTTTGTTTTGATTTTGAGTTTGAACCTTTGGTAATAATTCCTTCATATACAGGGAAACCGTATATTTGTAGTTCAACATTCGTTAATTTTTCATGCCGAAAAATCGTGAAGAAGACTTAAATGCCCATTTGTCCGGTGCAATGTCTGAACAGGAATCAGGATCAACAAGCTGGTTTAAAAGGGGGAAGAAAGGTATCCAGACGTCTACTGCCGAAAAAAAAGAGGCACCGGATGGATTATGGACGCTTTGTCCGAATTGCAAATATACATGCACCAATACAGAGCTCCGTCAGAACCTGTCTGTTTGTCCGCAGTGTCAGCATCACCACCGAATTGGAAGTGCCGAATATTTTGATTTCTTATTTGACAACCAGGAATTTGTTGAGCTTTTTGCTGAAGTCAGGTCAGTAGATTTTTTAGGATTCAATGATTTGAAATCTTACAAAAAGCGTTTGGACGAGGCCTATTCCAAGACTGGTTTAAATGACTCAATCTCAACAGCTCAGGGAAAGGTTGACGGTCATGAGCTGGTTATATGTTGTATGGATTTCAATTTTATCGGAGGTTCCCTTGGTAGTGTGATGGGAGAGAAAATAGCCAGGGCAGCAGACCATTGCCTTCAGAACAGGATTCCCCTGATGATTATAAGTAAGAGTGGGGGAGCCAGGATGATGGAAAGTGCATTTTCGCTCATGCAATTGCCTAAAACGATAGGAAAGCTAAGCAGACTTGCTGTAGCGGGTATTCCTTATATTTCTTTGTGCACAGATCCAACTTACGGTGGTACAACAGCATCATTTGCCATGGTTGGAGATATCAATATCGGTGAACCAGGAGCTATGATCGGTTTTGCAGGCCCCCGTGTTATCAGGGAAACCATTAAGCGAGATCTTCCGGAAGGGTTTCAAACTTCAGAATTTGTTCTTGAACACGGTTTTCTGGACATGATTGTAAGCAGAAAAGATTTGAAAGCAAGAATAGCCACGTTACTCGGACTATTTGCCAGCTAACATTTGATCCCGGTGGAGATATCTTCCATCTGCTAATAACATGGAGATAAGGAATAAATCAGCCACTTTTGAATATTTCATTGAAGATAAATTCGATGCAGGGATGATGTTAACCGGAACTGAAGTAAAAGCACTCAGGGAAGGGAAAGCCAGTTTCAACGACAGTTATTGCCTGGTAGACAGAGGTGAATTATACATCAAGGGGTTGCACATTTCACATTATTCTTTTGGAAGCTATGCTAACCATGTTCCAACGAGGGATCGCAAATTATTATTGAAGAAAAAAGAGCTCAATAAAATTGCTCAGAAACTCAAAGAAAAGGGACTGACAATCATCCCGTTGAAAATATATTTTAGTGAAAGGGGGCTTGCGAAAATACAAATCGGACTAGGACGTGGAAAGAAACTGCATGATAAGCGTGAAACCATTAAACAACGTGAATCAGACCGCGAAATAAAACGTTACCTGAAATAAATTTTAAGTCCGTTTGTTATCTAAAATCTAACTATTATTTTGATTATTTGATAAAAATTCTCATTTTTGTAAAAATGAAAAGAAATTATACAATCAATGGCTGGCATCCTTACTCCACATCGGGGCAGTAATTGTATTGGATATACTATATTAAAAGCCCCGAATTTTCGGGGCTTTATTTTTTAATATCATGTATGAACAGACATGGAAAGAATTAAATTAAGAACGTCTTTAAAGAAAATGCCCGCTGACCTGTTTACTCCTGTCGGCATCTATCTGCGTCTGCGCGACCGGTTTCGGGATACCATATTGCTGGAAAGTACAGATCATCATACAGCCGAAAATAGTTTTTCATTTATAGCGATCAATGCGGTTGGGGGTATTGAAATCAGAAAGGACATGCAGGTAGAATTCAAGTATCCTACTGGGGTTCCCCAACAATTGGTTGTTCAGCAAAAATCAGTTCCAGACCTGATTTGGGATTATATGCAGCAGTATGACGTGGAAGCAGGTGAAAAGGAATTGAAAATGGCACAGGGGTTATTTGGCTATACTGCTTATGATGCAATCCCCTATTTTGAAAATATCGGGTTCAGGGAGAGGGAATATGATGAATTGGCCAAAGCAGATTCATTTCTGGGAAAGTCAGATGCAATACCTGTATTGCGCTACAGACTTTATCAGTATGTAATAGCAATAGATCATCACAGGGATCAGCTATTTTTATTTGAAAATCATGTAACTGGTTTAAGTGGAGATTTAGCAGCAGTTGAGCATATTATCCATGGCCGTGACCTCCCTCAGTTTCCATTCAGGTCTGTTGGTTCCGAAACATCAAACCTGTCTGATCCGGATTATCTTGAAATGGTGAGGAAAGGTATTGCTCATTGTTATCGGGGAGATGTTTTTCAAATAGTTTTGAGCAGAAGATTTCAGCAAAAATTTTCTGGCGATGAATTCAATGTTTACAGGGCACTTCGGATGATCAATCCCTCGCCATATTTATTCTTTTTTGATTACGGGGAGTATAAATTGTTTGGCTCTTCGCCTGAAAGTCAGCTCATAATTGCAGGCGGACAGGCCATAGTGCATCCAATAGCCGGAACTTTTAAAAGAACCGGTGATGATGCGCTGGACATCAAAGAGGCAGAAAGGTTATTAAACGATCCAAAGGAAAATGCAGAACATGTGATGCTGGTAGACCTTGCCCGCAATGACTTGAGTAGAATATGCGATAATGTAAAGGTTGCTCAATACAGACAGGTGAAATATTATTCTCATGTTATACATCTCGTGAGTGAAGTTGTGGCAAATGTCAAAGATGGTTCCAATCCGTTTGAACTGCTTGCGAAAACTTTTCCTGCAGGAACACTCAGTGGGGCACCTAAATACAGGGCTATGGAATTGATTGATCAATATGAACAGACACCACGGTCTTTTTATGGCGGGGCTATAGGTATGGTAGGCTTTGATGGGTCATTCAATCAGGCTATTTTAATCAGGAGTTTTTTAAGCAGGAATAATACATTGTACTTTCAGGCAGGTGCTGGTGTAGTAGCATCAAGCATTCCAGAAAGTGAGCTCCAGGAAGTTAATAACAAGCTGGGGGCATTGAAAAAGGCCATTGAATTTGCAAATCAGATGTTGTGAAAAGATTACTAGTATTAGATAACTACGATTCGTTTACCTATAACCTTGTTCACCTAGCAAAAGAAATTTTGGGAGAAACAGTCGATGTTTATCGCAATGACGCAATCACCCTGGAAGAAGTTTCTGCTTACGACAGAATTCTGCTTTCACCCGGACCCGGAATACCGGAAGAGGCAGGTATTTTATTACCACTGATAAGAACCTTCGCTTCCACAAAATCCTTGTTTGGCGTTTGTTTGGGACACCAGGCAATAGGAGAAGCATTTGGTGGCAGTTTGACGAATCTGGATAAGGTT
>CANHUF010000104.1 GCA_947463715.1 Sphingobacteriales bacterium | reverse complement strand
ATAGCTGTAGGTACTTGCAGCAATTTCATCAGTTGAATTTGCTGTGGTGAGAGTTTCTGCTGAAGTTTTTGCTGTAATCCCTGAAAAAGTGCCATCCCCGAACCCCTGTTTATTATGAAATCAGTTGTAAATTTACGAACAAATGAATCATCTCAATGAAGACATTCATGTCATTTCTGTTACTTAGCATCGTGCTGCATGCCAACAGCCAGGATACTACAAAAACTTACAGGCCATTTACCCTGCTTGAGAAAAAAGATTATTTCACCTCCAGGCAACCAGCGCAGGGAATCAAATCTGATCATGCCAGCAGACAACAGGGTATAATTTGTCAACAGGAATGGAAATTTGAGAAAAGAACCGGAATTCCATTGCGGGTCAGACTGGGAACTCTTGAGTATGTTGACAAAATGGAGGGAAAAAGAAAATAGAAACCACCCCTCAGGTGCCCCTTCAATAACCGGATCCACGGAGCTTATCAAGTAGTTTATTCAATGTAATTAACTCGTCCTCATTCAGCATTTCCATAACCTTGCGCATTTCATTGTCTCGCTCATCGATGCGTTGTAACATGGCCTTGCCTTCTTTTGTTATACTTACATCCACAAGTCGTTTGTCTGTGTTACACAAACGCTTTGAAACAAGTTTCTTAAGCAACAACCTATCAACTATCCTGCTGGTATCACTCATCTTATCTAGCATCCGCTCCCTGATCATCAGCGTACTCAAAGGCCTAGGATCACTTCCCCTCAGAATGCGCAGAATATTATACTGCTGGAGGGTAATATCCTCTTCAAGCAGAATGTTTTTTATCCGCTCTGTAACCCAGTGATACGTGTATATCAGATTGATTACAGCCTTCTGATTTTGTCCACTGAAACTGGACTGCTGTATGTCTTTTTCAAGCCCCATACCTGTTTTTAAATTTGTATTTTATTGGGATCAACAAACTCATGTGCATAAATCTTAACGAGTATGATGGCATAACTGAATACGAGCGGACCGAATATAAAACCCATAAATCCAAAAAGTTGCAGACCCACTATTACACCAAAAACCGTAATTAAAGGATGTACATCGCCTATCTTTTTCATCAGGGTTACACGGGCAAGATAATCAACGTTACCTGTTACCAGCAAACTGTATATGAGCAACCCTGTACCCTGCGTATTCATACCCTTTGAATAGAGGAAAATCACAAGCGGTACCCATATCATCATGGTCCCAACTATGGGGAAAAAAGCAAAAATACCAGTCAAAAAGCCCCACATGAGTGGATCATCGATGCCAAAAAATAAATAACCCAAATAGGCAAAAACACCCTGTATCAGTGAAATCAGCGGAATGCCTACAGCATTGGCTTTAACCATATGCCTGGTCTCGCTGGCCAACGCAACAACACTTTCCTGATGCAATGGAATGAATTCCCTGACGGCCTTCTCCATATGCCTGCCTCCTGTAAACATGAAATATAACACAAAAAACATCACAAGCAGGTTACCAAGCATCATCGCAGAACTATTCAGAAAGGTGGGAATAAATCCTGTCATTTTCTGCTGCAGATTGTTGATATTCTCAGTAGTGAGCAACTCCTGTCCGGTTAACCGTTTTACATGATCTGCAAGAGCCTGTATGCCAACTACAAACTCATCTGTATGAGAAAACACTTCACTTATCCGGGGTGTAACCAGCACAATGGCATAATATATGGGTGCAGCAACAACAATAAGAAACAGTGTGATAATAAGGAGTGCTGTTAAACCCGGGCGCCATTTCTTTTGCTCCGTCAGCATAAAAAAACGTTCTCTTCCAAGGATATAGAATGTCAAGGCCCCCATCAATCCGGGTAAAAAAACATACAGTTCCTGGATGATGAGGTAAAAAAGAAAGCCAATCACGAGCAGCAGTACAACCTGCCTGATCCTGTTGTTAAAGTGGGTCATGTGTTATGTTTTTCATTGCCATACCTTGATACCTTCGCTGCAGTTGGAGCAAATATCAATATTTTTTCTGCTCTTAAGCAACTCCTGCCGAAACTCCTCGTAGTTTTTACTTTCCCATATTTCCGGAACCGACTGTTCATTTAAATTTCCCATAGGATGTTGTGCATCCTTGTCGAAGCAACAGGGTACTACAAATCCGTTCCAGGTAATCACCTGACTATGCCACATTTTCCAGCAATAGTCAGGCATGGCATTAACAGGTAATACCTGACCCGACTTATCTTTTTTATACCTGCTGTATTTCTGCTCCAGTGGTATAAGACGATTCGGATCATTGGTATAATCTATAACCTGTGCTGTTTTAACCCATACTTCATCCACTCCCAATGATGAGGCCATCTGGCGGACCTTATCAACCTGATGTTCATTGGGCCTTACTACCAGAAACTGAAAAACAACAAATGGCGTATGACTTCGAAGTGATTTCTTCCAGCGGATGAGGTTAGCTGTGCCTGCCATAACTTTACTCAAATCGCCACCCACCCGGTATTGCGAATAGGTTTCCTGGTCTGCCCCGTCTATGGAAATGATTAGCCTGGAAAGACCACTCTCAACAGTTTTTCTTGCCCGTTCGTCATCCAGAAAATGGGCATTGGTAGAGGTACTGGTATAAATCCCCTTATCAGCTGCATACCTGACCATGTCAAACAAATCTTTGTGCAGGTAGGGTTCACCCTGAAAATAAAAGTTGAGGTAGATTAAAGTTTCATGAATACTGTCAACAACCTTCTTAAAAAATGATGACTGGATACTTCCCGTCTGACGGGTAAAAGCACGCAACCCACTGATGCATTCCGGACAGCCCAGGTTACAGGCAGTTGTTGGTTCTACTGAAACGGCAAAAGGCAATCCCATGATTACAGGCCTGCCCTTTACTCTGCTGTAATAAAATGAAAACAAGACTTTTCCGGCATTCAACAACTTCGGAATGCTCAGTGTAGATAATAAATAAATAGCATGTCTTACCGATGTCCATTGCATTAGCCTAAAGTTAGATCAATGCCAAAGGCAGGCATCAAAGATGTGATTTCCACCAACGCCTGAAAAGTAAAAGGAGGACGGCGAAACTTCCGCACAACCACAGATAAAAAAGTACTGTACCCACAACATGGGATGAATCAAAGAGTGCTAATTCATACTTTAATCCGGCAATGGCATTGATCATCATCCATACCAGAACTGAAAAAAGTGACCTGACAATGCGCTGCATGAATTCACTTACCTGAGGATCCATTCTGTTGTTTTATTTGGCATCAAGAATCAGCGGCGCGCCTTTGGAAGGCATCACGATGATTTTGGAATTGCCTGAAGCTGCCAGTTCTTTCATTGCTTTAATCTGCTCGTATTGTAGTTGCCTGTCGCTCAGGCTCAGGCTGATGATACGCTGGTAGTCTGAAATACCCTGAGCTTCAACTCGCTTGCGCTCTGCCTCCTGTTTCTCTTTTTGTAAAACGAATTGCATCTTCTGTGCCTCCTGCTCTGCATTGATTTTTTGCTCAATGGTTGATTTAACGGAAGCAGGTAAAGTTATGTTACGTACCAGGAGGTTTTCAAGAATTAAGCCCCGTTGTTTGAAATCAGTTTCAATTGTTTTGAAGATCCTGGACTGAAATTCATCCCGCTTGGTGGAATATAAAGCAACAGCATCATAATAAACTGAGTTGTCTCTGATACGGGTTCTGGTGATAGGCCTTACAATCTTATCTTCAAAATTGATGCCAATCTCACGAATCATTTTAGGAGCTTCAACCGGATTGACACGGTATAATACAGACAAATCTATGGTTACTTCCAATCCATCTGCCGTAAGCACTTTAATGGCATCGTCGCCGGATTTCGAGCCCTCATCATGCACACCGCTCATGGTATAATTCTGTGTGCGGATGTCGATATCCGTAACGGACATAAGTGGATTGATCATGTTCAGTCCGCTTGAAAGCGTTTCATTCTGTACTTTTCCAAACAATGCCTTTACGCCTACATAACCAGCATCAACCTGACGCACACTTGATGACAAAGCACCAATCAGGATTAAAACCAATCCGGTTATTTTAAATGGCTTGCCTACTGCTGCAAACTTGGCATCAGCTTTGAGCAATGAGGATCCCAAAATAAAAAAGATTACACCTAAAATAAGGAGTACCATATGTAAATTTTTAATCGTGCCTAATAAAAGCAGGCTTAACTGCTGTGGTCTGCAATGATCACCCAGTGACCCTTTTGTTTAGCAAAGGTAAGCGTATAATGCCCACCCACATCACCGGCAGTCCGTTTCAGCGACCACTTACCCACAACGAGGTAATGTTTCCTGCCCAGGGGTTTCAGGTGGAGGATATTAAAAGTAAGTTTACCCATTTTATCAGCACCTGCATAGTTACGCCTGTAATTCTCGAGGGTTGAACGGTAACCATAGGTGACGCCCGACTTGCCAATATACATGAGCGAATCACTTTCAAGATAACCCACCATAAACTGTTCCAGATTCCCGGCATTCCAGGCTTGTGTTTGTTTATCCAGTATGGAAAGAATTTCCCGCTCGTCTTTCGTTTGTGAAAAAGCGATGGCAGGCAAAAGGCACATTAAAAATAGAAATCTCTTCAAAGCTCAATTTTTTACTGATCACTATGCACTACCCACTTTTTACTAATAACTATTTACTATTTACTATTCACTTCTCACTCATCCCTAACTCGCCCAAGCCTTATCTCCTTTGGCATAAGGAATGCATCCTTCATACTTTCCGGGAACAGCCACATAACGCAGGGCTTGTGTAGCACCCACTTCAGATGTAAAGAATCCGAGCAGTGTAAGCTGCTTCATGAGTCCGAAATAATGATTGGGATCTCCTTCCTTCTTGGATTCGTTATATGCCTTGAGTTCCTTATTGATTCCATTAAGCAGACTTGTGCGTTCTTCTGGTGTTATCTCCATGAAACCCTTACTGAATGATTTCTTTGAAGCATTGTCAATTTCCGTGATGCCGGAAACAAATACCTGCTGATCCTTCTGATCATAACAGTCAGTCACCATCACCTGCATGAAAGCACCTACCTTGGCAGCCTTAGCGCCTGGTGTGGATGTAGCCGGAATAATGGTTTCTGCCACTTCATCCAAAAATGCAAGCTGATCGGCTGTGAGTGAAAAACCGGCGGTCTTGGTATCTGTGGATTTGCAGCCCTGCAGGAATGCTGCACCACCTATTACAGTGCCTCCCATGAGAAGCGCTACCCTTTCCAATGCTTCGCGTCTGTTCATATTTTCAGTTTGTCTGTTAAAAATACAAAAGAATAACATAAAAAATACAAATGGCGTACCTTGCAGTCCATGGCATTTTTGGAAAATAGTCTGCCTAAATCGATTGCAAACGCATTGAGCCTGAAAGTGAAGTCCCCTGCTGAGCAACAACGCAGGGTACTGAACATGCTTTTGAAGAAGGCTAAATACACCCAATTCGGACAATTATACGGATTTGACAGGCTTTTACAGTCACCTGACCCGGTTAAATCATTCGTACAAAGTGTACCGGTATTTGACTACAGTACGATTCATGAAGCCTGGTGGCACAAAACCCTGGAAGGTACTGCCGATGTATGTTGGCCGGGTAAAATAAAATATTTTGCCCTCAGCTCCGGAACATCAGGTGCCGCCAGCAAATATATTCCGGTAACCAAAGACCTGATGAAGGGCAACAGGCTGGTGATGATCAGGCAATTGCTTTCATTGCTGAACTACAACAATATTCCGCTGAAAACCATTGGTAAGGGTTTCCTGATGATTGGTGGCAGCACAGACCTCCAGAAGGGTCCGGGTTACTTTGCCGGTGACCTGAGCGGCATCACAGCCAAAAAAGCACCTTTCTGGTTCTCTCCTTTCTACAGACCAGGTAAAAAAATTGCACGCACCACAGACTGGAATACAAAGCTGGAAGCTATTGTGGAGGAGGCTCCGAACTGGGATATCGGCATCGTGGTGGGCGTTCCTGCATGGATTCAACTTTGCATGGAAATGATCATCAAAAGGTACAACCTCAACAATATCCATGAAATCTGGCCAAATCTGACCATCTTCTGCCATGGCGGTGTTGCGTTCGAACCCTATAAAAAAGGTTTTGAAAAAATGCTGGACAAACCTTTGACCTATATCGAAACATACCTGGCTTCAGAGGGTTTTATTGCCTACCAGGACAGGGAAAATCCTGACGGCATGAAACTGGTCCTTAACCAGCATATCTTCCTGGAGTTCGTTCCTTTCAACGAAGATAATTTTGATGCAGAAGGCAATATCAGCAAGAATCCACGTGCCTTTTTGATCGATGAGGTTGAGGAAGATAAGGATTATGCCATCCTGATGAGCACATCTGCAGGAGCATGGCGTTACCTTATTGGCGATACCATCCGTTTTGTAAACAAAGAGAAATCTGAAATCATCATCACCGGCCGAACAAAACATTTTCTCAGCCTTGTTGGTGAACACCTGAGCGTGGATAATATGAATAGGGCTATTCAGCTGGCTAATGAAAAACTCAATATCTCTGTCATGGAGTTTACCGTTGCCGGCATTCCCATTGAAGGACTTTTCGGCCACCACTGGTATGTTGGCACAGACGAAGCTGTTGACAAAAACATGCTCAAAAAAACACTCGACGAAGCACTGACAGAATTGAATGATGATTATGCGGTAGAACGCAAAAGTGCATTAAAAGAACTGATCGTTGATGTTCTGCCTGAAAAGACTTTCCTGGACTTCATGGAAAAGCAAGGAAAGATGGGCGGTCAGCATAAATTCCCAAGAGTGCTGAAGGGAACTAAACTGGATGAATGGAAAATGTTCCTTAAAGAACGTAATCTGTAAAATGTAGTAAAGCAAGATGATTGAAGCGATTGTAAAGGGACTGGGATTGGGTTTGGTGCTTGCTGTTTCAGTAGGACCTGTAATCTTCACCATCCTCAAACAAAGCATCAATAACGGACACAAAGGTGGCTTCAGTTTTGTAGCCGGGGTATGGCTGAGCGACATCATTCTGGTAGTCATCAGCAACATGTTCTCATCACTGGTGCACAATGCACTTGCTTTTCAATCTGCCATCAGTTATGTGGGAGGAGGATTCGTTTTTTCACTTGGAATCTTCTACCTGTTTTTCAAAAAAGTTTATTTCGGGGAAGATAAAAACACCCTGCTTGTGCAGTTTGGCACAAAAGCATTCACCAAAGCTTTTATGTCTGGCTTCCTGATAAATACCCTTAATCCCAGTGTAATGCTCTTCTGGCTTATCAATGCCACAGCGTTTGCGGCTACAGCCACTACAGTGGAAAGGATTGTACTGTTTGGCATCTGCCTGCTTGTCAATATTATCGCTGATATCATCAAGGTGATGCTTGCCGCCAAAGTAAGGCATAAGCTGACACCACAGAATATCCGGATCATCAATAAAATTGCTGGCAGTATACTGGTGTTATTCGGACTGGCCATGATTTACAGAACCTTATTCCTGGCTAAATGAAAATAAAAATATTTTTTACCCGGCTTGTGTTACCGCTCATACTTACAGCATTGTGCAACTGCCTGCATGCGCAGGGATCGGATATGATTGTTTTGAAAAAAGGGAAACACAAAACCCTCAAAACCTGGCTTGCATACAGTCAGGTGCATTTCATCACCATAGCCGGCAACGAAGTTGCCGGCACTATCAAAAAGATAGAAAAAGACAGCCTCTTCATCAACATATACGACGAAAGAAAAAATTATACGCCGTGGGGCACAAGTTTCTGGGATACCATCTCAGTAGGACTCTCCCGCTACCATTACAAGGAAATCCGTGAAGTCATCAAACCCCAGCGTGGCTTTGGCTTCATCCGCAATGGCCTGCTGTTCATTATTGGCGGAACAGCCTACGCATTCCTTCACAGTGTAAACGGACTTTACCTCAAACAACCCATTGAGCCGGTAACAATGGCGATTTCAGGGGGAACAGTGGCCAGCGGACTCGTTCTGCAAAAAATTCACCGGCGCTCAGTT
>CANHUF010000103.1 GCA_947463715.1 Sphingobacteriales bacterium | reverse complement strand
GCGTGTTAAATTGGATGATATCCACCTAACTTTGTGTGATCTGATGAAAAACTTTAAGTATTGTCTGAATTTTTTCCTTTGTGTGGGCTTTTTGCTACAATCTCATGCTCAATTCAGAAAATATTCCAATGAGTTTTTGAATATAGGTGCGGGAGCCAGAAGTCTGTCGATGGGTGGTGCGATGGTAGCTGGTGTGGCAGATGCTACTGCCGGTTATTGGAATCCGGCAGGTTTGTCTGCCGTGAAAGACAATCCTTCACTATCACTGATGCATGCGGAGTACTTTGCCGGAATTGGTAAATACGATTTTGCCGCTATGGCAATTCCCCTCAATGATATATCTGGCAGGGGAAAAACCCTGGGGTTATCATTGGTCCGGTTTGCAGTAGATGATATCCCCAATACGTTATATCTGGTAGAGCCTGACGGCACGGTCAATTACAATAACATCACTTCATTTTCATCTGCAGATTATGCTTTTTTAATCTCATACGGACAAGAACTCTATGAGCAGGATGGTAAAAAGCTTGCAATAGGAGTAAGCACTAAAGTCATACACAGGAATGTTGGGAGTTTTGCCCGTGCATGGGGAATTGGCCTGGATGCTGGTATTTCCTATAAATCTGCCCGATTGGAGTTGGGTATAGTTGCAAGAGATCTGACATCGACATTCAATGTCTGGAATTTCAAGTTTACAGACAGGGAAAAGCAAATTCTTTATCTCACAAACAATGAAATTCCGGTAAGATCAACTGAACTGACAGCACCAAGACTTATTTTCGGCGCAGCATATAAACAAGCGTTAACACCATCGGTGGAATTGGGAGGAGAGGTGAACCTGGATTTGACATTTGACGGTAAACGTAATGTGCTCTTCTCGTCATCTGTTTTGAATGTTGATCCAAGAATTGGACTGGAAGCTGGATTCAGAAAATTGGTTTATGGGCGTCTCGGAGTTTATAACTTTCAAAAAGGGTTAAAGGATGGAGATACCACAAATCTTAAAAAAACATGGATATTTCAGCCGGGTGTAGGTGTTGGATTTAAATTGAAGCAGGTGACCATTGATTATGCCTTTACAAATCTTGCCAATCAATCCAATCCATTGTATACACACGTGTTTTCACTGAGTTTCAATCTCATTAGAAAAGAAAATAGAAACTGATGGAAAAGACTAAAATATCCCGGCTTTTTTCTTTTGTCATCCTGTTCATACTGATTTCAGTCAACACAACTGCCCAGTTTAATAACGCCTGGATAGATTACGGCAAAACATATTATAAGTTCACGCTTGCGCAAGATGGACTTTATAGAATATCAGGTGCGGTGTTGAGGACCGCTGGATTGGGTAACAATCCGGCAGAAAGTTTTCAGCTTTGGAGGAATGGGAAGGAAGTACCTCTTTACACAAGTATTTCAACCGGTGTTTTAAGCGACAATGATTTCATTGAGTTTTATGGGCAGATGAATGATGGTAAACAAGATGCGTCATTATACAACAATCCGGCTTTTCAACTTTCAGACCGGTGGAGTCTTTACACAGACACTGTTGCCTATTTTCTTACAATTAATCCGGCTTCAGTAAACACAAGAATATCAGCAGCAGCAAATAATGTAGCAGCAAACTCTTTACCTCCGGAACCGTATTTTATGCATACCCTGGATCGGAGTTTCAGGGATCAGCTGAACCCCGGCTTTGCTTCGGTGGTAGGCGTTTATATTTATTCTTCCTCTTACGATAATGGAGAAGGTTGGAGCAGCAGAAATATTCAACCCGCCACTCCATTGGTAGAGCAGTATAATAATTTATACATGGCTTCAGGCGGACCAGATCCGGTTTTACGCATTGCTGCCTATGGTAATGCGCCCAATGTAAGATCAATACGGGTTTCAGTGAATGGGACTCCTGTTTTGGAACGCAGAATGGACCTTTTTAATCCTGCTGTTCAGGAAGTTGGTTTTGCTTCAAGCATCCTGGGAAGGCCTGTTGATACCATCAGGGTAACAAATCTGGCTAATGTTGCAGCAGACCGGATAACAGTTGCCAAATATGAGCTCGTTTATCCACGAAGCTTCAATTTTGGTGGAAGTTCCTTATTCGCCTTTTCACTCCCGACGTCAACTGCCGGTAATTTTCTTGAAATTAGCGGATTTGCTTCAGAAGGCCAGCCTCCAGTTTTATATAATCTCACAGAGCAAAAGAGATATGTGGGCGATATTGGAACAGCCGGGGTTGTTAGATTTGCTTTGCCTCCAGGGGGAACGAGACAATTCGTATTGATGAACGCTGCCGGGCAGCTAAAGGTTATAAATAGTTTGCAGAAACGAAATTTCACTGATTTTACTGCTGTATCATTGCAAGGTGACTTCATGATGATAACACATCCTTCGCTGAGAACAAGCAGTGCAGGAGATCCCGTTGCACTTTACAAATCGTACAGGGAAAGTTCAGCAGGGGGATCTCATCAGGTAGGTATTTACCACATTGATGAGCTGGAAGAACAGTTCTCCTGGGGTATCAAAAAACATCCCCTTTCGATAAAAAATTTTATTGCATTTGCCAGGCAGAAATTTCAGAATCCTCCCAGGCAATTGCTGCTTGTAGGCAAGGGTGTAACCTATGACCAATCCAGAATCAATGAGTCAAGGGCTGCAACTGCAAAGTTGAATCTGATTCCAACATTTGGGAATCCCGGCTCAGATAATATTCTTGTATCCGAAAACAATGATCCTACTCCGGAAATTCCTGTAGGGAGATTATCTGTAAC
This sequence comes from Sphingobacteriales bacterium, assembly GCA_947463715.1. GTDB lineage: Bacteria > Bacteroidota > Bacteroidia > Chitinophagales > Chitinophagaceae > Pollutibacter. Next base: position 5,285 of record CANHUF010000103.1, on the reverse strand, counting down.
CAATGGAGATGAAATAATTGTTTACCTGAATAAAGTGAAACAACATGAACAGAATTTTCGCTCCACAGAACAGACAATAGCTGCAAAAGGCTGGATGAAAAAAGTGGCTCACGTCATTGGCGGCGGGGATCCTTATCTGCAGGGAGTAATTAATGGGTACATGAATACGGCAAAGGCAGTTATTCAGGATACACTTGTCGGTGCTCATGTAAATACATTCGAGCAGCTTACACCTGCAGGTATTGAACAGGTTAACTCAGGATTGCTGGGAAATCTGGTGGATCAAGGTCTGGGACTGATTACATACTTCGGGCATTCTTCAGCCAGTTCGATGGAGTTCAACCTGGATGATCCAATTATCTTCAATAATGCAGGGAAATATCCGTTGTTTCTCGCCAATGGCTGTAATGCAGGAAACTTTTTCATATATGATAGTCTCCGCCTGAATTCAGGCAAGAGATCAATCTCTGAGAATTATATCCTAACCCCGGATAAAGGAAGTATCGGATTTCTGGCCAGCACACATTATGGGATTGTAAACTATCTTAACCTATACACCTATAATCTCTACAAGAGGCTTGCATCTTCAGGTTATGGTTCTTCGATCGGAAACCTGCAGCTGAATGCCTTAAAAGATGTGATGCAGCAGGGTGGATCTACTGATTTTTACAACATCATAACGATGGAGCAATGCCTCTTAAATGGAGATCCTGCAGTAAAGTTGTATGCGCCTGAGTTGCCCGATTATGTAGTTGAGGATGCAACAGTAGTTGTTAGTCCAACTCCAATCAGCATGACAGACTCCAAATTTGATGTTAAGGTGAAAGTGGTCAATATTGGAAGAGCGAGTCATGATTCCGTGTCGTTAAAAATTTTGCATGAATTACCTGATGCCACGCAGGAAATTTTGTATGAGGGTAAAATCGGAAAACTGTTTTTTGCAGACTCCATTTCCCTGCCAGTAAAATTAGATCCAACAAGGTTCAAAGGACAAAATAAAATAATTGTTCAGGTAAATCCTGATGGCATAATAAAAGAAACATCAGTAGTAAATAATGCTGTTATTCGGACATTTATCATCAATGAAGATGACATTCGACCTGTTTATCCCTATCCTTTTGCGATTGTAAACAACGCATCTGTTGTTTTAAAAGCCTCAGTTGGAAAGTTTACTGATCAGCCCAAAGATTTTATTGTTCAAGTTGATACCACCGAATATTTCAATTCACCAGCCAGGGTTAGTCAGACCAGAACTTCAACCGGTGGATTGGTTGAATTTACTCCCACATTAACGTTGAAGGACAGTACAGTTTACTATTGGAGGGTTGCTCAAAACTTAGCATCTGGCGCTGAATTAAGCTGGGCATCATCATCATTTGTTTATTTACGTGGAACTGAAAAAGGCTGGAATCAGTCTCATTATTTTCAGCAAAACCGGAACATTAAAACTGATTTAAAGTATAATCAGCAACGTAATCTGATTTTTGGGGAGCAGCAACACAATTATCGTGTGAATACGGCAATTCAAAATGTTTCACCTAATAGTGTTTTCAACGACCAGACATCCTTGATTCCTTTGCTTTGTCCTCAGGTTTTTGGTTCATTCCAGTTGGTCATGATCGATACAAAATTGGGGAAACCAGTTAAAAATATTTATCAAGGTAATACAGGTAGATTTAAAAGTGACTTCAATCCGCTTTGTAGTCCATTATTGCCTTACACTTTCTGGTATGGGTACAATAATACTGCGTCTCGAAAGAATATGATGGATATGTTTGATTCCATCCCTGCAGGTACACTGGTTGTGATGATGAACCTTGCGAATGCCGCAAGCAGGTTTGATGATATTTCAGTCTGGCAGTCAGACACATTGCAATACGGAAGAGAAAACAGCCTTTATCATAGACTGAAAGCACTTGGATTTCATATGGTTGATTCTCTTTCAAGAAAATTACCTTTTCTTTTTATTGGCCAAAAAAGAATCGATAATACCTGGGAAGTTATAGAACAGCAGGTTGGGCCTCAGTCAAATGCTATTTTGAAATATGTTGGACAATATTTCAGTCTTGGTACTTCCGGTAAGGAAGAAACCGGGCTTATTGGTCCGGCTAAAACCTGGAAACAGATCCGGTGGAATGGAGGTTCTCCCGACCCTTCTCAACAGGATGAAGTGATACACAGCATAGTAGGTGTAAGAAAGGATTTTACAGAGGAAGTATTATTTGAAACTTCTTCACTCCGTATTGACTCATCCATGCAACAGATTGACGCATCAAGATTCCCTTATGTAAAGGTAAAGCGAGCGTATAGGGATACTTCATGGAATACACCCTGGCAGCCACGGTATATGCAGGTGATTTATGAAGAAGTACCTGAGGGAATTTTAATCAGTCAGGGTACGCAGGCATGGAAAGATACTACTGAAGCAGGTGCCCCGATAAAGCTCAATGTGGCATTCAGAAACATATCTGATGTTTCATTTGACAGCCTGAAAGTGTGGGTTGGCATTGTTGATGCCGGCAATCAAACCAGACTTGTACTTGACACATTGAAAAGACCATTAGTCCCGGGCGATACACTTCAGTTAAACTACACATTAAATACTGAAAAGCTGAAAGGGGCTAATGCCGTTCTGGTGAATTTCAATCCCGAAAATGCACAGCCAGAGCAATTCCAGTTCAATAATTACTTGATAAAAGGATTTTTTGTGGGCTCAGATAATACGGCTCCGGATTTGGATGTAACGTTTGATGGCATGCATATTGTCAACAGGGATATCGTAAGCTCAAAACCTGAGATTCTCATGACCCTTAGAGATGATTCAAAATACCTTGCACTTAACGATACGTCTTTATTTACTGTCAGGTTAAAATATCCCGATGGATCCCAGAGGCAGCTTAGGTTCGATAATGACACCATGCAGTTTATACCAGCAGTAATCAACGGAACAGGTAATGAGAATCTTGCGAAAGTACTTTTCCGGCCTATGTTAACCGCAGATGGCGTTTATGAGCTGAGTGTGCAGGCAAAAGACAGAAGTAATAATCTTTCAGGTGCATTGGATTACAATATCTCATTTGAGGTTATCAATAAACCGATGATCACAAACATGCTTAATTATCCTAATCCTTTTACAACATCTACAGCGTTCGTATTTACATTAACCGGTTCAGTGCTTCCAACCCATATGCGTATTCAAATCCTTACTGTTACTGGTAAGATAGTGCGGGAAATAAGTTCTCAGGAACTTGGGCCATTGCAAATAGGTCAGAATATCACCACATATAAATGGGATGGAAGGGATCAGTTTGGACAGCAACTGGCAAATGGTGTTTATCTGTACAGGGTAAATGCCGAGATAAATGGGAAATCAATCGAGAAGCTCAGCAGAGAGGGGATGAATACGGATAAATACTTTAAGAGCGGTTATGGTAAAATGTACCTGATGCGATAACCTATCACCATGCAAATGAGTTTTGATTCGTCTGCTTTCCAGTTACTTTTGTCGTGTTGCAGACAAAAACAATCTCTTATTGAATATGAAAGAAGGAATTCTTCCTTTCTGGAGGGAATTGATGCTGAGGTGTTGATTATGCTCGCAGAGCGTCATCGTATAACACCGCTTGTTTATCTGTCACTTAAAGACCAATTAGACCAATATCCGGGTTTATTGCTGGAATTAAAGAACCGATTTGACTTCAATCGGATCATGGCGCTGACACTCAAAAGTTATGAGACATGGCTAGAAAATTATTTGAATCAGCATGATATCAAATTCACTTTTTTGAAAGGACTGCAAATTGCAGAAAAATTTTATGGTGATATTGCCGGCAGACATGTTTTGGATATTGATATTTTAGTTGAAGAGGCCGGCATAAATCAACTTCACCAGGCCTTACTGGAGCAGGGTTTTTATCCGAATCCTGATATTGTGCATTTTAATCGTTCCCAGCTTTCATTTTTCAGGGCAGTGAATCATGATTTAGCCTTTATCAGGAAGAACCAGCATTTTAATGTTGTTATTGAAGTGCATTGGAGGTTCAGGGGACAGTTGAAAGCGTTTAGTCTGGATAAGGTACGAACGCTTGATAAGGTTGAGGAATTGCTTTACCTGTGCACGCATGGTACTGAACATGCCTGGTTCAGACTGAAGTGGCTTTGTGATATTTTGCAGGTGATAGATACAGTCAGTTTTGATTGGGATGCTGTAAGGCAAAGGGCACAGGAGCTTCATTGTCTATCGCACCTGGAATTAACCTGGTTGCTGATACAGCAGCTATTTTCAATCCCGATTCCAAAGCCGATTTTGAATGGCATGCCTGCGTCAATGCACCGCAGTAAAATGGAACACATCTTAAAAAGTATACAGCATTTATCCGGGGTCAATGAGAATGACCGCATGCGGCTTACTCAGCTTGTTTATGTGTGGGGGTTTAATAAACGATTAGCAGGGTTACCATTAGTATTGAAATACCTGACTGGCCCAGAAGACTGGAAACTGCTTCCCCTTCCAAATTTTCTTTTCTTTCTTTATTTTCCGCTCAGACCTTTTCTTTTTCTATGGCGGAAAATAAAAGTTTGAAACATTGCATAGGTTTGAACACCTCTAATTGTGCTGTATATTTGATGTTTAACAAAATACCATGTTTCAATACCTGGCATATGGTTTGAAAATAGAATCCTTGATTGAGTTTCCTGAACTCTTTCCGATGCAATTCAGTGGTGAAGCAGATGTTTACGTGAGGGTTGGCACATCAAGTAGTATTGAAGGAGAAAAGGTGCTGTCAGCTGAAAAACAATTTGATGATGGCGCAAAGTATTATCAGCTCCGGGTGAATGATGTTGCAGTTTATGAGGTTAAGGCAGGTAAGTTAATCAGTATTGTGATGCTAAAAGGGCATCAAATGGGTGCTGTAAGGTTGTATTGTCTCTCCAATGCTTTTGCAGCAGTTTTGTATCAACGCGGAACAATTCCATTACATGCATCTGGAGTTATTGTTGATGGCGGCGTTGCTATGTTTCTTGGCCCTTCAGGTGCCGGCAAATCAACTTTATTACTGTATTTACAGTCACAGGGGGTAAGGATTTTTTCTGACGATGTATGTGTGCCATTCATAGATGAAGCCAGCAGGGATGTTCTGGTACGTGCTTCTTATCCAATGTTAAAATGCTGGTCGTCTACAATAGATTTACTCCAGGCTGGGTTCGAAAAAAAACACAGACTAAATGATGGCATAGATAAATTTGGTGTTTTCTTTCACTCAGATTTTGATATCAGGGCACTG
>CANHUF010000102.1 GCA_947463715.1 Sphingobacteriales bacterium | reverse complement strand
TTCCGGCTGATCCTGCTGCAAAATTCTCCACATTGCCTCTACATAATCCTTGGCATGACCCCAGTCTCTCCGGGCATCAAGATTTCCGAGGTATATCTTGTCTTGCATACCTAATGCAATTTTTGCGACACCCCTTGTAATCTTTCTGGTAACAAAAGTTTCACCGCGCAGCGGACTTTCATGATTAAACAAAATACCATTTACAGCAAACATATTATATGCCTCTCTGTAATTGACTGTTATCCAGTAGCCATATAATTTTGCTACTCCGTATGGAGAACGGGGATAAAAAGGTGTAGTTTCCTTCTGAGGTACTTCCTGAACCAATCCATACAATTCAGAAGTTGAAGCCTGATAAATCTTTGTTTTGGCTGTTAGTCCCAATAGCCTAACCGCTTCCAGGATTCTCAAAGTACCAATGCCATCAGCATTTGCTGTGTACTCTGGGGTGTCAAAACTCACTTTAACATGGCTCATGGCCGCCAGGTTGTAAATCTCATCAGGCTGGGTTTCCTGAATAATTCTGATTAGATTGGTAGAGTCAGTGAGATCCCCATAATGCAATGTAAGCTTTATACCTTTCTCATGCGGATCCTGATACAGGTGATCAATCCGGGCGGTATTAAAAAGGGAGGAACGGCGTTTAATTCCATGAACAACATACCCTTTACTCAGCAATAATTCTGTGAGATATGCCCCATCCTGACCATTAACGCCTGTAACCAGTGCTACTTTTGCCATTTAAATATAAATTGTTTTAATTTAGTTAGCGGTTTCAAAATTAAGGTAAATAAATGAGGTTTAAGTCCATTCACTTCCCATGCTCGCCTGTCTTCCCTATTAGCTATTAATCTTAGTCGGATAGAACGACTACTTATTCCACCAACACGCATTTTTACAATTAACATGTCTAAATAAAACGGGTTGAGACTATTTTTAAATAGGAATCGCAACATAAGCTCATAATCTGCAGCAATTTTAAAACGGGTATCATACAATCCATATTGTTTGTAAAAAATATTTCTAACAAAAAAAGTAGGATGTGGTGGACTCCATCCTGCATGAAATTTTTCCTTTTTATAAACTCCTGCTTTCCAATATCTAAATACGCTGTTTAGATTATCCCTATGCACATATACTAAATTTCCATATAAAACATTGATGCTAGAATCATCAAATGAACACATTACTTGGTGAATTACGTCTTTAGATGCATAAACATCATCTGCATTTAAAATTCCAATTATTTCACCTGTTGCCAGACCAATCCCCTTATTCATGGCATAATACAAGCCTTCGTCTTTTTCTGATATTACCTTGGAAACATGAGAATATCGAGCAACAATATCAAGCGTATTGTCATCAGAAAGTCCATCTACAATAATATGCTCTATTTCTGGCCATGTCTGACTAGACACACTTTCGAGAGTATCCTTTATAGTAGCGGCAGCATTCTTGCACACGGTAATGATAGATATTTTCAAAATCGTTTTCTTTTTTTTACTGCAGGATTACCCTGATAAATAGTATTTGATTCCATATCTGTAGTAATAACAGAACCTGCAGTAAGAACGGATTGTTCAGCTGCATGAACTCCAGGACAAACAACTGAACATGCGCCAATCCAGACGCCTTCTCCTATAATAACTGGTTTAGCCATAAGCTCAAAATCAGAAGATTTGAAATTATGGTTTCCCGTACAAATAAACGCTCCCTGAGAAATACAACTGTTACTGCCAATGATTACTTGCTCCATGTTGTCTATCCAGCAATTCTCTCCTAACCAAACATTGTCGCCCATAATTAGTTTCCAGGGGAATTTAATTATCACACCTGGTCTGATACGCGGCGATTTACCAATCTTGGCCCCAAAAAGTAATAAAACCATTTTCCTGAATCCGCTGAACGGAATCAGTGGATTGCGAACAAAAAGCAGACTGCAAAAAAACCAAAGGAGCTGTTTCAGGTATGAAGCACCAATGGATTGTTTATAGGCTCTATTGTGTTCATCATATCTGCTCAAATCAACTTTCATCAGCTCGTAAATAATTTGTCATAATAATATTCCGTCTGCATCTCATCAACATATTGCTTTGCTTTTTGCAAGGCCCCCTGCCGGAATTCCTCCCAACGGGAATTATCCATTTTTACAAAGGTATTGATAGCATCAAGAAATAAATTATCTGCTAACGGCATATCCATCCCTGCCTTACAACTCAACAAATTTCTCCATGGAGTTTGATCGCTGATTAAAACAGGACAACCAACAGACAACGCTTCAAAAATAGCGTGTCCAAAACTTTCTCCTTGAGTTGGCAAAACAAACAAATGAACTTTTTCCATCAATTTTAATACTTCTACGGGCTCTAAATCAAAATACCATGAAACTTTTATTATTTCGGGGAGGTTTTCAGCCATTTGTTGACATAGCTTAAAATACGCAGGATCTTCTCTGATAACTGCGATCTCCAACTCTACTTCACCTTCCACATCATTCAAAATGCTGAGTAAAAATGAAAGGTTTTTAATTGGATGAAGACGTGCAGAAAAAAGGATTCGGAGCTGTCCCTTTTGTTTATTAACAGTCAACAAAGCGGATGTAACTTGTGTGGGAATATTGGGTGCTGCAATAACATTTCGCACCATTGGAAACATTTTCCTTATTTCAAATTCTTCCGATGAATCGGCAGCATGAAAAGTAACGTATTTCTCAACTCCCAGTACCCGTAAGAACAAACAATAAATATATTTCTTAAAAGGTTTGTGAGCAAGTGCACTTGCTTTCAACATACCCCTCGGTGCAATGATAACTTTGCCAGACTGGTATGCCAGCCAAAGAGGAATAAACATGTTTGAAAACATGGAATTAAGGTAAATGCGGTCTGGACCTACATGAGTTATATTTTTTTTAACAACACCCATAGTCATTTTACCGGGAGAATAATAATATACATGGATGTTGTCTTGTTTCTGCCACTGGTCTGCCAATATCCCAGCAAATGCTGCCGATGAATGAAGATCCCTGTCTGATGTAAAAACAAATATTTCATGAGACGCACGAAGGTGACTTACCAGGTTTATGATTGACCTTACGGGACCGCCAGCCCTGAAAGCGGGAGTGAACCAATCTGTAAAAATGAGAATTCTCAATTAAGGTTATTTTTTTGTAACCAGGATCCCAAAACCACAAAAGACCACATAGTAGTCCATTTTTCACCTGAACGTCCGCGTGAAAATTGCTTCCAGGCCTTGAGTAAATTTTTGTGGTCTATAAAATCATATGCTGAAAGCGAAAGAATAGCCTGATCACAAACTTCAAAAAGTGAGCTGCGCATCCACCTGTCCATTGGCAAAACAAACCCTTTTTTGGGTCTGCGGTTTATACCTTCGGGTAGAAGGGGATTCAAAGTATCTATCAGCAATTGCTTTGGATATTTACTCAGCTTAATGGCATCAGGTAAACCCAACATAAATTCTATCAGTTTCTGATCAAAAAAAGGCTCCCTGATTTCCAAAACATTGGCCATTCCCATCTGATCATTATCGCGCAACAAAGTATTTGCTGCATAATAATTAAGTTCGGCTAAACTGTAATTGCTGATGCAATAATCATTAACTGACTGAATTTCTTTTAAGTCTCTCGTCAATGTAACTGAATGATTATAATCAAGATTTGTAAACCTGGCTACATCAGCCATGCTCATCATTTGTCTTAATGCAGGATAGCAATCCTGAACCTGATGTGTTTTTGAAGACAACATTTTAGTCAACCCAAATGCAAAAGAAGATGTTGAATGTTGAAGCAAGGAAGAAATATTCTTCCTAAAAAAATATGTACGATCAAAAAGTACCCTCCATTTCTGCAACAACTTTGCATACCTAAAACCGGGATATCCTGCAAACAATTCATCCCCGCCAAGACCGGAAAGCATCACTTTCATTCCAGCCCTGGCTGCAGCTGCTGAAATCAAATAGGTATTTAAGCCATCTAAAGAGGGGCTATCCAGGTTAGATAAAAAAGTAGATACCTGATGCTGACAATCATTAGGATGTATGGTAATTGCATGATGATTCGTCCTATATAATCTCGCAAATTCCGCTGCTTCCTTTGATTCGTCAAACCCCTCTTCTTCAATACTCAAAGTAAATGTGTTGACCGGATTAGAGGAATGTAAAGACGCCAGGGCAACAACAGCAGAAGAATCAATACCTCCGGATAGAAATACACCCAATGGTACAACTCCCTGCAACCTTGATGCCACTGCTTCGTTCAATAAGTTAAAAAGATCTTTCCTTAAAGCAGTGGGATTGCATGTTTGCTGAAAAACAATGTTTTCAGGGCATAGCTTATAGTATCGGGTAAGTTCAGAACCATATTGAGAAATCCTCGCATAACTACCGGGAGGTAACTCCTGAACATCCTGAATAAAAGTAGCAGGATATCCTACAGATTGATACTGAAGATAACCCGCAACAGTTCTGGTATCAATTGTATGATTCACGAGTCCGCTTGCAAGCATTGACCTCAGCTCAGATGAAAAGACACAGCTATTACTCTTACTGGTAAAATATAATGGCTTAACACCCATTCTGTCTCTGGCTAACCACAAAATTTGTTCAACTTTATCCCATAAAGCAAAAGCAAAAATACCATTAAACTTATTCACACACGAAATACCCCAAGCAGCAAAGGCAGCAACTAACACTTCAGTATCTCCGTCAGAGATAAAATCATAATGAGGTAGTTCCTTTTTAATATCCCTAAAATTATAGATCTCCCCATTGTAAATAAGTACATACCTGCCACTTGGATCAGTAAAAGGTTGTGCAGAAGCAACAGTAAGATCCATTATAGATAGTCTTGTATGTGCCAATGATATAAAACTATCATGGTAAAATCCTTTTCCATCCGGACCTCTGTGAGTAAGTTGACCAAGCATATTGGTCACCCTGCTCACTGAAGAGTCTATATTACCATTATGCCATATGCCTGCAATACCGCAAATAATGAATGTTTTAAGAGGTTATGTCAAAGAATTGATGCTGCAACTTTATCATACAACTGTTGATATTGTTCAGCAATACTTTTCACATCATATTTTCCTACCAAAGCAAAACCTTTTTCCTTTAAATCAGTGGCCTGTTGAGGGTCATTAATCAATTTGAGTACAGCATTTCTGATAGAAATGATTGAAGAGGGGTCAACAAGTATTGCTGCATCTTGCGCAATATCAGACATAGGAGGAATATTACTGGTTATCACTGGTAGTCCTTGCTGGAATGCTTCAATGATGGGCAATCCAAAACCTTCATATGTTGAAGGGAAAACCAAACAATCAGCCTTTGCATACTCTGATTGCATGGCATTGTCACTCAATTCTTTGTCACAACTATATACAACATCATATTTTTTCAACAACTCAACTTCCTTCAATTTCAAATCACCAACAATCCTAAGATGAACTTTTAATCCATGCAAAGCTGGAATAATATTTTGTAAGTTTTTATTCGAAGTAGACCCTATAAAAAGCAACACAGGATTCCGGGAAATGATTTTGATTGTATCGTTTACCCCCAATTGCATAACCGGATTGGGTATCACCCATATTTTTGCAGGGTCACATTTGACGTATGACAAAATTTCAAGTTTCGTTTTCTCAGAAACAGTAGTTATATACATGCAACGCTTTACAGGTAAATCGAGCACGAACCAACGCAACAGCGTTCTTTTCCACCCCCTGTATGTTTTAAGAAAAATCAGGTCATGAATGGTAAGAATGGTTTGTTTCTTTGGTAATGCTAAAACAGCATAATGATCATGCCCTGTAACATGAAAAACACCATCTCTGAATCTTTTTAGATAGATTAAATTGAATAAAATGAATAAACCCTTTCCACTTGGAAATGGCAAACAGAAATGATGAATGCCATAATTTTTAATTTCAGGCATTATCAAATTAAACACTTTTTCAATGCTGTAAAAGCCCTTGATTGGATGCCGGAAAATAAAAGTAAGTTTGATAACTGAGTTTTACTTCTTTAAAAGAAAATTATCGAGGTGTTTTATCAGGTATTTATTCAAAACCCAAAATCCAATAAAATAGGTAATCGACCAACCTAAAAACTTCGTTGTAGGAACAGGAAAGCTCCATGCAAACTGAAAAATAGGAGCGGAATAACACATACCCCAGATTATATTGTATCCATTTACAATAAAATACCTGTATAACCAACCTATCCAGAGTCCAAAAAACAAGATCGGAATAAACATATAAATCCTTCCGAAATCCACATAGGACTCTGCAACAGTTCCAAGCGAAAAGGATGTCCCCAGCTCAGCACCGGCAAATTGAATACCCGTATATTTTGAAGTTAGTTCTGAGTCGTAGATTGGCTTCTTATCTGGAAATAAGAAGCGTGGCTTTAGCACATGCTCAAATGCATTTTTCAACAACCCTCCTTCTTCATGCGGGATATAAGCAGGAACCTGTTTCATTGTAAGCGCAAGGAACTCTACGTATGAGATCCTGTGTATCAAGCTTTCCAGTCCGGTAGAAAAACTAGAACTGAAATTTTCAGGTGAAAAATCCTCCCGCACTATTTCAATAAACTTAAATAAGTTACTATATTGATTTTCCTGAACAATTATCTGAGTACGCTCTCCTCCGGTTAAATATTTTCTATACTCACCCTTACTGTATGACCATACAACAGACATAAACAAAGTAACTATAATGATACTTGTTACGAGTAAAACAGACTTGAATGAAAACTTAGGAAGAAAAAGAAAATAAGCACCTATCATCACAAGTATATAATCTTTAAAGGCAGCCCAGAAACCGCTGAAACTAAGTAGAATCTCTAACACAATAAGTATCAAAACAATTAACCTGCTTGAATCATCAACCAATGTATGTGCTATTAAGAAGGTAAGTAATACCCATTTCAGATAAGTGACAGATAGTAATAACTGTCCGCCAGGAATGAATATGATGGCATTATTGAGTGCAACAGACAACAAAGAAACAATAACATAAACCAGCATAATTTTTTGGCCATTATATCTGTTGAGCAAACTGTTTAAAATGGAAATATCAATTGATTTTACCCGAAAAACAGCAATTTGTATACCTGTAAGATAAACAGCCAATGCAGTCAGTCCTATCCATGAAGCGAGAACTATATCACTTTTTCCATAAATATACATTTGCTGTAGCGGTCGATTGACCATATCTGCATAAGGAATCAATATGGCTACAACAGACCAATAGAGCAACAGGTTCACCAGCAAATGTTTGGCTTCATTCATCCGCCAGCAAACATGAAATACATAAAGTAATAATATGCCAGCGTAAAGAAATAAAAAGGGCTCCGACGAAAAGGCAGCCAGCATGAGCAGCATCAATAAATAGATAAACTTATTTTTCAATTAAAGTAATTATTTTATCAAGGGACTCTTTGATGGATTGAAATGAAAAATCTTCCACTGAATGCATAGCATTGCCAGCAAGATATTTTCGGTGCTCTTCGTTACAGCATAACAACATTTTACATTCCAAATCCATCAAATCATCAGATTTAAAGAGGTAACCATTGATACCCTCCTGAACTAGATCATGAGCACAACCACATCGACTACTTACTAAAACAGGGGTACCTGAGGCCAGAGCCTCATTAACAGAAAGACCCCATGTTTCACCTGGTCCCTTAGAAGGTAACACAAATACACTGGCCAACCTGTAAAATAATTTTATATTATGCTGATCCTGAAAAGGAAAAAGATGAATTCTGCTAGCAATTGAATCCGTCAGACTACTGATTTGGTTTTTTATTATTGAATCGAGTATTCCATCGCCAACTATAACCAGCCTCAGGTTATCATGCTTCAAGGCAACTTTGTTAAATGCCTGAATAAGTAATAAAGGATTCTTCTTATCAATAAATTTACCTGCAAAAAGAAATACAAGATTCTGTGGGTTTATATTCAAGATTTCTTTCAATAAATTCAGCTGGTGATATTCATTCGCAGAAAATTGAGCAAAACGAAAATTATCAACTGCATGGGGAGTCCGGACAATCTGTGTCTTTTGTACGCCAGACTGTATGAAATAGGCATCAGAAGCAGAACCCGGACTAAGCACATAATCCACATACCTATAAACCCATTTAAGCATGGTATATCTCAGTAAGACTTTTAAGGAATTTGCTTTTGAATCATCAATGCTTGTGGAATCTCCCCTGAAAACAACAGGAATTCTTCCTTTATAATGTATCATCATCCTCAAATGACTGAAATAATTCCATCCAAAAATAATGATGAGTGTAGGGTTATAAGCTGCTGTTTTTTTTATTATACCGGGATTGACAATCGAAAAAAATGAAGTGCGTTTA
>CANHUF010000101.1 GCA_947463715.1 Sphingobacteriales bacterium | reverse complement strand
GGAGTGCTGATTCCTAACACAACAGATATCTGGCCTCAGATTGAAGCTGACTTCAAATTTGCTGCTGATAATCTGCCTGCAACACAAGCGCAGAGAGGTCGTGCAACCCGCTGGGCGGCTAAATCTTATCTCGCTAAAACACTTTTATTCCAGAAGAAGTGGGCTGCAGCAAAAACTGAGTTATTGGATGTTTATAACAATTCAGGCAAGAGTCTGGTTGATAACTATCATGACAACTACCGCACAGTAACCAACAACAACCGTGAGTCCCTTTTTGAGGTGCAGTTCTCGGTTAATGATGGTACTACTGGTAATAATGGTAATCAGGGTGATGTACTGAACTGGCCATATGCAGGTAACTCACCTGGTCGTGGATGCTGCGGATTTTACCAGCCTTCACATAACCTGGTAAATGCCTTCAAAACAGATGCTAATGGTTTGCCACTGATTGGTAATGCTGCTGATGGTAGCCAGGACACTTACAATAACGAAGATCTTCCCAGTGACCAGGGAATTAGCTTCACACAGCCTTACACTCCAGATAATACTGCACCAGTTGATACCAGGTTAGACTGGACAGTTGGACGTCGTGGTGTAAAATTCCTTGATTGGGGTGCTCATCCTGGTTCTTCCTGGATTCGTGATCAGGCTTATGCTGGTCCGTTCAGTGGAAAAAAATGGATGTATTACCTTTCTGAGGAAAACTCGACTACGCATGCTACAGCAAGGCGTTCTGTTAACAATAACTTCCGCTTGATCAAGTATTCTCATGTAATTCTCTGGTTGGCAGAATGTGAGGCTGAATTGGGTAACCTTGCCCAAGCTGAAACCTATGTGAATATGATTCGCAATAGGGCTAAACGTTCAGCTCCACAGGATGCAACAGTCAATAACAAGGTAGAACCTTATCCTGCTGGAACTTTTGCAACCAGAGGTCAGGGCTTTTCCATCAATGCTGTGAGATTTGAACAACGCCTTGAATTTGCAATGGAAGGTATGAGATTCTTTGACCTCGTTCGTTGGGGTATTGCAGAGAAAGTGCTCAATGCTTATGTAGCTAAAGAGGGTATAGCTGGTAAGGATATCAACGGAAGAACTTTCAGCAAGCGTAACTATCTTGCTGGAAAGGTTTTCCTTCCAAGGCATAACCTGTTCCCAATTCCTCAGGATGAAATCCTTAACTCTCAAAAGGAAGGTAAGTCTGTACTGGTACAGAATCCTGGATATTAATCCTATCAAATTGAGATAATGTTAAAGGGCTGCCCGGAGGGCAGCCCTTTAATCATTTATAAAGGAGACAAATTAAAGCATTATCATCTCAGATATGATCCTGGCATTAACCCATGTTCATGAGTTCCTCAAATATTTTTTCATACTGATTTTCGAGATTGGAAAGCTGACCATTGACTTGCTGATATGTTTTTTCTGCTTCCTGAAACTTGGTTTTGTCTGAATAAATACGCGGATCAGCCAATGCATCTTCGGCTTTGGTTTTATCAGCTTTCAAAACAGCAATTTTTGACTCCAACTCTTCAAACTGGCGTTGTAACTTTTTTTTAGCTTTCTCAATTTCTCTTTCTTGTCCCTCTTGCCTCGTACCTTGTCCCTTACTGTCTTTACCTTCTCCCTCTTGCCTCGTGCCTTGTGCCTTACTGTCTTTCCCTTGTGCCTCGTGCCTCGTGCATTGTGCCTTTTCTTTCAACGCCATCCTTTCTTTCCATGCTACCCATTCCGTGTAACCTCCTTTAAACTCAACAACCTGTCCGTCTACTATTTCCCAGATCTTATTGGCTGTTTTTGAAATGAAATAACGATCGTGGCTTACCAATATCAGGCTGCCCTCATATTTATCCAAAGCTTCAGCCAACAAATCCACAGAATGCATATCAAGGTGATTCGTAGGTTCGTCAAGCATCAGGAAATTGGATTTACTGATGATGGTTTTGGCCAATGCAACCCGCGCCTTTTCACCTCCACTGAGTACTTTGATTTTTTTGTCAACATCATCGCCACTAAACAGAAAACATCCCAGCACTGTTCGTAACTCCATGTCAGTTTTCTTACTTCCTGCCATTTGAAGTTCTTCCAGCACGTTGTAATTCAGGTTGAGTGATTCCAGTTGATGTTGTGCATAAAAGCTTTCTTCAACATTATGGCCCCAGTTCCTTTCCCCTTCAAAATCTTCTCTACCGGCTATAATACGGAGCAAGGTTGATTTTCCTTTTCCATTAGCTCCTATAAGCGCAATTTTATCCCCCCTTTCAATCTCAGCTTTTGCACCATTGACAATCTCGATTTCGCCAAATCTCTTGGATAAATTCTGGATTGAGCAAATGATTTTACCAGGAGTTTTGTCAACATTGAAGTTCATTCTGATATTAGGCCTTTCGATACTGGCCTCTTCAACCCTTTCTATTTTATCCAGTCTTTTTTGAACACTTTGTGCCTGGGCAGCCTTTGATGCCTTTGCCTTAAATCGTTCTATGAATCGCTCCTGTTGTCTGATAAAATCCTGCTGATTCTCAAATGCCCTTTGTTGCATTTCCATCCGAACAAGCTTTTCCTTTTCATAGTAGGAGTAATTGCCAGTATATATATTGAGTCTTCTCTGGTATAACTCAACAATCTTATTAACCATCCTGTCAAGGAAATATTTATCGTGACTTACGATCACAACAGCTCCCTGATAGTGTAACAGGTATTTTTCCAGCCATTCAATGGAAGGCAAATCAAGGTGGTTGGTAGGTTCGTCAAGCATCAGCAGATCGGGCTGCATGAGGATCATCTTTGCCAGCAGCACACGCATGCGCCATCCTCCGCTGAATTCCTTATATGGTCTGCCGAGGTCTTCCTGCTTAAAGCCAAGACCATGCAATACATCTTCAGTTTTGTGGTCAATATTATAACCATCCAGTACATCCATTTCGTGGAGCAGGTCCGTATATTCAATCAGTTTTTTCTCATCTTCACCCTGCTCGAGCTCAATTCCCAATCGTTCGATATCTTTCTGGATCTGCACGACGCGTTCAAACGCACCCATGGCTACCTGCAGGATGCTTTCTTGTGTGTCAAAACTTAGCAAATCCTGGTGTAAGTAACCAATTGTAGTAGTCCGGCTTCTTTCTACAGTTCCGGCATTGGGAAGATATTCTCCCGCAAGTAATTTAAGCAATGTAGATTTGCCCGTTCCATTGAAACCAATCAGACCGATGCGTTCACCTGGATGTATATGCCAGGTAGCCTCTTCAACTATCGCTCTTGCTCCAAATTCAAATGTTAAGTCCTGAAATCCTGCCAGCATAATGTAAATATTGCGCGGCAAAGTTAGTATAATATAAATTTGCTGGTGAACTTTCATTCATCAACAGCGTTAAAGATTATTGTGAAAAAGATTATACCATTCTTACTCCTTCTCGGATTTTACTTTACGGGGAACGCCCAAAACAGGTACACTATTTCTGGATTTATTCGTGATTCATTGAACAGAGAAACCTTGATTGGCGCTACAGTTCAGTCTCAGGCAACGGGTAAAGGTGTTAGCAGCAATCAATATGGCTTTTATTCACTTACCCTTCCTGCAGGAAAGCAAAGTCTTTTGGTAAGTTTTGTAGGATACATACCAGCGCAATATGAAATTGACCTCAACAAGGATTTAAATATAGATTTGTCGCTTCTTTCCCGTTCAAGTCTTGCGCAGGAAATTATCATTACCTCCAAAAAACGGGATGCCAATGTCAAAAATGCTCAAATGGGGCAAATTGACCTGAATATGAACCGGATGAAATCATTGCCGGTTATTTTTGGTGAAATTGACCCGTTAAAGACACTTCAACTTTTTCCAGGAGTAACAAATGCGGGGGAGGGCAACAGCGGTTTGTATGTGAGGGGAGGAGGACCAGACCAGAACCTGATTTTGCTTGATGACGCCATAGTTTATAATACAGGTCACTTGTTTGGATTTTTTTCTATTTTCAATGGGGACGCTATAAAAAATACTACACTTATTAAAGGTGGAATGCCGGCACAATATGGCGGAAGGCTTTCTTCAGTGCTGGATATCTCTATGAAAGATGGTAACCTCAAAAAGTTTCAGGCTGAAGGTGGAATTGGGAGTATATCATCGAGACTTTCTCTTCAGGGGCCAGTGATTAAAGATAAGGCATCGTTTATTTTATCTGGCAGAAGAACTTATATAGACGCCCTTGTAAAACCATTCATTAAAAAAGGTAGTCAGTTTGATGGTTCAGGTTACTTTTTTTATGACCTGAATGCTAAATTCAACTACAAGATTTCAAATAAGGACAGACTCTATGTCAGTGGATACTTTGGTAGGGATGTATTCAATTTTGTCAACAACGAAAGGGAATTCAACACCAATATCCCATGGGGGAATTCTACTGTAACAGCTCGCTGGAATCATGTTTTCAATAAAAAATTATTTGTAAATACAACACTCGTCTATAACGATTATGATTTTGCCTTAAATGCCTTAAATAATAACTTTAAATTCTCACTTCAAAGTGGAATCCGCGACATCAACCTGAAATCTGATTTTGACCACTACCTTACTCCAGAACATAAACTAAGGTATGGTTTCCAGTATACTTTTCACCGCTTATCTCCATCCGTGATATCAGGAGCTCAGGATTCTGTGGTTTTCGAACCCAATAATGCACAGTTGAAATATGCACGTGAATCAGCGTTATACATGCAGGATGACTGGGAAATCAATGAAAAGCTTAAGTTTAGTTATGGCTTGCGATGGTCTGGTTTTCAGCAAGTTGGACCTTACAATAACTATTCAACGGATATAAATGGAACAAGAACAGATAGCACTGTTTATGGCAGGGGTGATAATGTAAAGTTTTATTCGGGTATAGAGCCAAGAGCTACTGTCAGGTATTCATTGAGTGAAAGTAGTTCATTCAAGGCTTCAGCATCCCGCAACAGGCAGTACCTCCACCTTGTTAGCAATTCAGGTACCACCTTGCCAACTGATGTATGGGTCCCCAGTACGCTTAAAGTAAAACCTCAATTATCCTGGCAATATGCAATGGGCTATTTCAGAAACTTCAATGACAATACATGGGAAACATCGATTGAGGTTTATTATAAAACAATGCAAAATCAGATAGAATATCGGGAAGGATTCACACCTTCCATCAAAGATCCGGAGGACGAGTTTGTTTTTGGTAAGGGATGGAGTTATGGTGCCGAAATATTTATCAATAAAACCAAAGGAAAATTTACGGGATGGCTTGGCTATACCCTGGCCTGGTCTAACAGAAAATTCCTTGACCTGAATAATGGTAATACCTATCCTGCAAAATTTGACCGCAGGCACGACCTTTCGCTTGTGGGCACTTATGAATTGAATGCTAAATGGAAGTTCTCTTCTGTTTTTGTATATGCTACCGGTAATGCAACTTCCTTACCTGAGAAATTTTACCTCGTTGAAGGTGTTTTAACTCAGCAATTCAGCAGGATAAATCAATACAGACTTTCACCTTATCACCGCATGGATATATCTGCCATTTATACGCCTGTTCCTAAAAAGGAAAGGAAATGGCAGGGGAGTTGGGCTTTCAGCATTTACAACCTGTATAGCAGGCAAAACCCTTATTTTTATTATTATGCTCAGGAGGGTAGTGCGTTTGCTGGAACACTCCAGGTGCAAGCCAAACAGGTTTCACTGTTTCCTGTTTTACCATCTGTAACCTATAATTTTAAATTTTAATCTTCATCTCTTCACTTTAAACCGGATTGCCCCACTGGTTTGTTCAGTTGATGAGATATTAATTTCATAACGGGAAGTTGATGTGGTAATTATCATGAATGCTGTATTGGGCGGAATAGATCCAAGACTTTCCGCAAACATGATCAGGTCATAAGTATCATCATCTTCGGAAAGATTTATACTCAGACTGATGGGATTGGCTGTCAACATTTTAGGCGGAACAAGCAGTTTTTCATTCAGGAAGATTGATACTGTGTCTCCATCAATCTGCCCGTTATCATATATATCCACTTTAATTAAAGCTCCTGTTACTTCAATTGTTTTAATTACTTCATAATTACGCTTATTGTATTTATCCTTCGACTTATCAGTAATTTGACGTGGCTTTAAGTCCGGTGTTTCCTGTAAATTCTTTTGGATAGTTTTCTTCTCAGGATTTATTGTTACGGGCATCTTTTGATCTGGTCTGGCTAAGTTTGGCTTTGGAGCTTCCGCTAAAGGTTTAGTTTCAATTGGCGCTATCTTCGATGGCGGCTTTACCGTTGACTCATTTTTTTGCGATAAATCAGGTTTGGTCTGAGCAACTGGCTTTTTCGCTGATGGATTTGAAGCTGAATTAGGAACGGTCTTTTTTAATGTTGTCGAGGGCTTTGCAGGTTGAAGCGGTTGTTTTGTAACTCCCTGCGTAGTTTTAACAGGTTTGTTTTCAGGAATTGTTCTTTCCAGTTTTTTTCGCTCAAGTTCTGTTTCCCCACTTCCACAATTGCTTTCTTTGATGAACGGTTTCCATTTTCCTACTAAAATTTCCCTGTCCTTTTGTTTGAGGTAAGTGAGTTGATGAGATTGAAGGCAATTCTCGAAATCCGGAGGTGTATTTGTTTTTACATTCTCTATCTCATTGACTATCAATGATTTACTGCCTTTATCGTAAGTGCCACTTAATTTACAAATCACAAAATATTGTTTCCCGGAAATTGCAAAGTAAGTATAGGAATATCCAGATATTTTAGTTCCTGTTACTTCAATTTCAAGAACATAATTTGTTTTTCTGCCAGATGCTTCATCCTGAGAAGCAAATCCACCTATCCATTGTCCGCTTAAATTTTGAGCCATGGAAAAAAGTGGCGACAATAAAAAAAGGAATGCGATTCCGTTAAAATATCTTCTGAAAAGCACGGTTGTTGACATAGATACAAAAGGAAAGAAGGGTAAATTTCGAATCAAACTATTAAACTTTTTGGGTGAATTGCAAATTATTACCATTTCAACACGAGCTTACCCAATACTTCGTTAAATTTGCATTTCAGGTTTGAATGAGTTAATTGTTTTTAAATCAATGTATGATAAATATTAATTTCCCGGATGGTGCTGAAAGGTCTTATGAAAATGGAATTTCTCCCTTGGAAATTGCTAAATCAATTTCAGAAGGTCTTGCCAGAAAGGTTATAGCTGCCTCTGTTGATGGTGTTGTAAAAGATCTTTCAACGCCATTGTCTAAGGATTCATCTATTAAGCTACATACCTGGGATGATGCAGAAGGTAAATCTACATTCTGGCACTCATCTGCTCATATTCTGGCAGAAGCTGTAGAAGCCACTTTCCCGGGTGTAAAATTTTGGGTGGGTCCAGCAATAGATAAGGGATTCTATTATGATATGGACCTGGGTGGTAAAAGTATTTCTGAGGAAGAGTTATTAGGGTTAGAAAAGAAAATGTCTGAGCTAGCCCGTAAAAACAATGTTTTTATTCGCAAAGAGATTTCCAAGGCTGATGCAATAGCCTATTTTGAGGAAAAAGGCGATGAATATAAGCTTGATTTACTGGCAGGTTTGCCTGATGGAGAAATTACATTCTATACACAGGGTGAATTTACGGATCTCTGTCGCGGTCCGCATATTCCACAGACCGGTCTTGTAAAAGCCATTAAACTCACATCAATTGCCGGTGCATACTGGAAAGGTGATGAAAAGAATAAGCAACTGACCCGTATCTATGGAGTTAGCTTTCCCAGTCAGAAAGAACTCGATGAGCATATTCAGATGCTTGAAGAGGCAAAAAAACGTGACCACCGTAAGTTGGGAAAAGAATTAGGCATATTCACTTTTGATGATGATGTTGGGCCAGGTCTTCCACTCTGGATGCCTAATGGAACCATAGTGATTGAAGAGCTGGAAAGGCTTGCCAAAGAAACTGAACAGGCTGCGGGATATAAAAGGGTAGTAACCCCACATATTGCCAAGGAAAGTATGTACCTCACAAGTGGTCATCTTCCTTATTATCAGGATAGTATGTACCCTCCCATGGAACTTGAAGGAGTAAAATACTACCTCAAGGCCATGAATTGTCCGCACCACCATAAAATATTTTCTGCAGAGAGCAGAAGTTACAAGGATTTGCCGCTAAGGCTTGCTGAATATGGTACTTGCTACAGATATGAGCAGAGCGGTGAGTTATTCGGACTGATGAGAGTTAGGTGTTTGCATATGAACGATGCACACATTTACTGTGCAAAAGAGGATTTTGCTAAGGAGTTCAGGGCTGTCAATGATATGTACATCAAGTATTTCAGAATTTTTGGTATCGAGAAGTATGTGATGAGGCTCAGTCTGCATGATCCGGCTAAACTCGGACAGAAATATATAAATGAACCGGAATTATGGCAAGAGACAGAGGCTATGGTTAGGGAAGTCTTG
>CANHUF010000100.1 GCA_947463715.1 Sphingobacteriales bacterium | reverse complement strand
CTCAATTTTTGAACTCATTAGATATCCTTTAATAACTTTAAGCCGCTTTAAGTGCAATTAAGCGCAAACCAAAAGGAACTTTATCCCAAAATTTGTACCCAATTGCATTAAGGTACAACTAAGGTACAAATAATCCATAAATAAACAAGTAACAAGTCTAAATAAACCAATAGTTAAATACATTAAAAAAGCCCTATTTAAAGGGCTTTCATGCATTTTCTTATAATTTTCTTATCAGGTATTTTATAGCAGTTACTTTCCAATACAGAACTTACTAAAGATAAAGTCCAACTGGTCTTCGTTGGAAATGGTGCCTGTGATCTCGCCGAGGTGATACAAACACTGGCGTATATCAATCGCGAGGAGATCTCCGGGGAGACCGTCTGCCATGCCCCTCCGGATGGAATCAATGCTGGAGGACACGTGCTGAAGCGATTGGTAATGCCTGGCATTGGTTAGAATGGTACCTTCACTATTCAAGGCACCGGAACTGACTTTCTCGAGCAAGGCCTGTTTGAACTGCTCAATGCCTATCCCTTCTTTTGCAGCAATCCACAATATGCCCTCAAGGCCAAAAAGAGCCTCAAGGCTCAACTGATGTTGCGAGTCGATTAATTTATTGCCAACCAGCACAAAACTGCGACAATCGGCTTTTAATTCGGCCTGAAGGGCATTTAACTCTTCTGGTGTTGTGGTGTGTACATCGAAAAGATAAACCACAAGGTCTGCGCTTTTCATTTTCGCCCTGCTTCGCTCCACCCCAATAGCTTCAATTTCATCAGCGCCTTCCCTGATTCCGGCGGTATCAATCAACCTGAAAAGTATCCCACCAATATTCAATACCTCTTCAATAGTATCTCTTGTTGTACCGGCAATGGCACTCACAATGGCTCTGTTTTCGTTGAGCAGGGCATTGAGCAGGGTTGATTTTCCGGCATTGGGCTTGCCGATAATGGCGACACTAACTCCCTGCTTGATCACATTGCCCAGATCAAATGAAAGCAAGAGATCATGAGTTGTTTTATCAAGTTTGCTCAACAAATCACGCAGACTGCTGCGGTCTGCAAACTCCACATCTTCCTGTGAGAAATCCAGCTCCAGTTCTATTAATGCAGAAAACTTAATCAGCTCTTCACGCATGGCACTGAGCACATGCGAAAACCCACCTCGTACCTGATGCAAAGCTGTTTCCTGTGCCGCTTTGGTTTCAGCCGCAATGAGGTCAGCAACGGCTTCAGCCTGGACCAGGTCCATTTTACCATGTAAAAATGCCCGCATGGTAAACTCGCCCGGCTTCGCCATCCTGGCACCGCGCCTGATGCAGGCTTCCATCACTTGTTTAAGTACAAAAGCTGAGCCATGGCAGGAAATCTCAATCACATCTTCTCCCGTGTAAGAACGTGGTGATTTGAAAACTGAAAGTACCACTTCATCGAGCCTGCTTTTTCCATCCTGTAAAACACCTACATGAAGCGTATTTGCAGGAACCGCAGTAAGATTCTTAGCTGGAAACATATTGCTTATCAACTCAATAGCACCTGAACCGCTCAGGCGGATTACTCCAATGGCTCCCACGCCAGGTGGGGTAGCAAGCGCAACAATGATATCATTCCAGTTAGCCGACATAAAACAAAAATAACCCATTTGTTTGGGCTATAAAAAAAGCCGTTCCGGTTTAACGGAACGGCTTGTATCGATCTGTAAAGGATCAGTTATTCTTCAGCAAGCTGGAAGGTAACAGGCTGACGGCGGTATGCCTTAACCTGGCGACCATTCTGAATGGCTGGCTTCCACTTCGGACCTTTGCGGATAGCGTTTACAGCGATTTCAGCAAGCTTTGAGTTAGGAGGCAGACAGTTGCCTACTCCAGCCTCACTGCAGGGAAGTGCACGCACTTCACTCACAGCACCTTCCTTATCAACAATAAACAAGATCACAACTGTACCAGAGCGACCATCATCCTGAAGGTCATCGATGTTACGCTCAATCTCCCTTGTAACGTAGCGCGTCCATCCAGACGTTCCACCGGGGAATTCAGCATCGATTTCCACCTTCTGGAAAACCTTGTCGGAATCATCTTCTTTGGGGGCTTCAACTACACCACCCTTGTCTTCAACAGGAGGAGCAACGATACCCTCGTCCTTCATACCTTCTTGGTTAACGGTTCCGATTTTGGTATCCTCCAGCTTTTCAATTTCTGGTGGCTTCTCTTCTTCCTTCACCTCTTCATCCTTCACCACTTTAGGTGGTGTGAACTTGGCCATTTCAACCTTTGGAGGCTCTGGTGGCTTCGGAGGAGGCGGGGGTGGCGGTTCAGGTTGTTCTTCCTGCTGTATTTCCTCCAATTGTACTTCCTTGATTTGAACCTGTCCTTTTTTCGGACCCAGATCTAAAGAAGAAATGAAGGAAACAAGCAGTATCAGCACGCCAAGGGCAACAGTCAGGAATAAGGAATTCCTCAACCTTTTGTTATACCCTGTGCGGAGCTCATAAGCACCATAGCTCTTATTTCGCCCCTCGAAGATGAGGTCGATCAGATCGGCACTTAGTATTTTGTTTGCATCCATGGTAACGTTTTTTAATTTGATTCAGATTCCTTCAATTTCCACAAATTATTTGATCCCGGCAGCGGCCTCCGTTGCCCTGATCAATTGCATTTCCGTATCGGAAATATCAACCATTGCATAGCGCTTGATCTCATTGATAGTCATCTCATCCAGAATATCCACCGTGTTTTTGTACGTGGCATCTTCAGTTGGCTTGATGATCATCACCAGATCTTCAGGATTAGTGTTTTGCTTTTTACGGATGATTTCTTCCCTGATAGTTTTGAAGGTTGCTGTTTGAATTTGTGTCGGATCTAGTCCGGCATAATAATAAACCACATCATCCTTACCAAGCATGATGGTGAACGCCCCTGACTCCTTAACCTTGTTCTGGTCTTCGGGCTTATCCACATCCTTGGGCATGAACAAGTTCATGGCTGTAGGCTGAGACATGGTTGATGTAAAGATGAAGAATGTGATGAGCAGGAAGCCAAGATCCACCATGGGAGTCATGTCCACCTTCGTGGACATCTTTTTCGCTTTCTTGACACCCGGACCTTTTTTGTGTCCACCGCCATCTCCACCTGAGTCTATACTTGCCATAATCTTTAATTTAATTCAATTCACAATAATATTACTTTCCTCCGCTAATCTGCTTCTGACGGGTAACATACAAAGCCGATCCAGCAGGTGCATCCTCTGGTGAAGTAACAAGCAGAAACTTATTCTGATCGTTCTTCTTGAAGGCATTCAGCACATTCTTGAAAGCAGGATACTTGGTACTGTTATCAGATTTGATCAGCAGGTTAAGCTTCTTACCGGAATAGGCAACCAGGGCATCACGTACCCAATAGTATAATTCACCTCCGGTAGAATCAGCACAGGGAATACCAGGCTGAGCTTTGATGGCATTTTTATTGTTTTCATCTTCAGGATCAAGGGAAAGGAGACTCTTCATCTGACTAAAAGGAACACCAACGCTTGGTGCATTGATGAAATTTTTGATTTCAGCTGGTGTCAGTCCCAGATTCCTTGTTGTGTTCAGGTTACTGATCAGCAACTGACGTGCCTGTGGATTATCCATGGAGACGAAAACCCTGCCATCCTTGTCGATTGATACCATGAAGGCATCTTTCTCAGGCAACGCCTGGGAAGAAACCGAGTTAGGTGTTGTCACCTCAACAGGTTCCTCAGGCTTGAACTTAGTTGCCATAATGAAAAACGACAGGATAAGGAACGCAATATCCACGAATGGAGTCATGTCGTTATCCGGTGCATGTTTTTTTAATTTGACACTTGGCATGTTTACTTATTTAAGATTTAGATGCTGGAATTACTTCATTCCACAAGGGAATGAAAAAACCAAATTACTTGTACTGAGAAACAAAGCTCTGGGTCAATGTGAAACCAGACTCGTCAATACCATAAGTGATTGAATCGATCTTAGTTGTAAACACGTTGTACATCATAAGGGCAACAGAAGAAGTACCGATACCGAGTGCAGTGTTATACAATGCTTCAGAGATACCAACGGCAAGCTCAGCAGCAGCACCTGATCCACCTTCTTCACCAAGAGCGGAGAAAGATTTGATCATACCCAATACTGTACCCAAAAGGGCTACAAGTGTACCGAGAGAAGTAAGTGTTGAAAGGAACACAAGGTTCTTCTGCAACATAGGTAATTCAAGCGCAGTAGCTTCTTCAACTTCTTTTTGAATTGCAGCAACTTTCTGATCAGTTGAGAATTCTCCTGCAGAGATCATCTCTTTGTACTTCTTCAGACCAGCCTTCATTACGTTGCCTACGCTTCCTTTTTGCTTGTCGCACAAAGCAATAGCAGCATCAACATTTTTGTTAGCCAGTTCAAATTGTACTTTACGCACAAAATCTGCATTGGATGCTGAACCTGTAGCTTTCCTGATAGTAAGGAAACGCTCGATTGAGAATACAACTACCATGAAAAAACATCCAATCAGCAAGGGCACGATAATACCACCCTCATACATACGATTCCAGGCACCAATCGGACCTTTGTGTGCAGGCCAGAAACCGCCCAGTTCATCCGGCTTAGTAAATCCATCCGGGTTACCCAAGAAAAATCTCCATACTACATATCCAGCTACTATGCAAATGATAGGAGCCAAATAAGAAATTGCGTTGCCACCACCTTTGGATTGAGCTGATGCTGATGCTTTAGCAGCTGTGTTTGGTTTAGTTTCTGCCATGACTTTCGTTTTTTGATTTAAAGATTACGGTTTGATTAATAAAATGCTGCAACAAAATTGCCCTTACTGTTGGGAAAACAGGAGGCAATTCCTGCAGGTGGAGAGCAAGTTAATGAAATTGGTTAAAAAAAGTACAATGGTTAAAAAAAATTAAAATTCTTCAAATTCAGCGCAAACTTCCTGCCCAAAAGACATCACAACCATTCTTCATTTATATGCGTTTAATAATTAAATAACGATATATTTACGTTCTACAAAACAGAGAAAAATGAGATCAAACCAAACGATGAGGACGGCTGCTCTTGCCACGCTGTTCCTAGCCAGTCAACTGCTTAGTATAGCTCAAAACCGCAGGCCGGTTCCTCCTCAGGCACCTACACCGGCTAAGACAGACACTGTAAAACCTGCTGCACCAGCCCCTGGAATGGGCGCTCCCCGTGGGGCTGCCAATGGCCCGAAAGCCTACAAAGATGTGATCACGGCAAAAGCCAAGACTACCAAAGGTCTGTTTACCGTTCACAAGGTGGAAGACAAATATTATTTCGAAATTGACGAAAAACTCTTCGGAAGGGAAATCATGGCAGTAACCCGATACACCAAAGTTGCCGGTGGCGGTGGTGTTTATGGTGGTGAACTGGCCAACCAGCAGGTTGTGAAGTTTGAAAAAGGTCCGGATAACAAGATTTTCATGCGCGTTGTTACCATTATCAGCGTTGCAGATTCCAGTCAGCCCATTTACAAAGCAGTTTCCAATTCCAACCTGGACCCGATTGCAGCCTCTTTCCCGGTTGCTTCCCTGGGTAAGGATTCCACAGGTGCTGTCATTGACGTTACGGATTTCCTGAAAGGAGATAACCAGGCAGTTTCGTTAAATGCTTCATCCAAAAGAAGGCTGAATCTCTCCATGTTGCAGGGTGATCGCTCTTATATTGAAACAATCAAGAGTTTCCCCATCAATACCGAAGTAAGAACTGTAAAAACATTCTCTTCTTCTGCAGGTGGTGGTTTAGGTGCTCCCTCTCCCTTCCCTTCTTCCAGCCTTCCAGCAGCTTCAGCTGCAGGTGCTGTAACCATCGAAACCAACACATCCTTCATCATTCTGCCTGAAAAACCAATGCAGAAAAGAACCAATGATGTGCGTGTAGGTTACTTTGCAGACGATTACACTGTTTACTCTGATAATCAGCAAAAAGTTGAAACTGAAAACTTCATCGTTCGCTGGAAACTGCAACCCCGCAAGGAAGACATGGAAAAATGGAAAAAAGGTGAACTGGTTGAGCCTGAAAAGCCCATCATTTACTACATCGATCCTGCAACCCCTAAAAAATGGAGGCCTTACCTCATCAAAGGAATCGACGACTGGCAGGCAGCTTTCGAAAAAGCCGGTTTCAAAAATGCCATCATGGGTAAGGAATGGCCTGAGAACGACAGCACCATGAGTCTTGAAGATGCGCGTTTCTCTGTTATCCGCTACTTTGCCTCAGACATCGCCAACGCTTATGGGCCGAATGTACATGACCCACGCAGCGGTGAAATCCTCGAAAGCCATATCGGCTGGTATCACAATGTGATGAGCCTGGTTCACGATTGGTATTTTGTACAAGCAGCAGCTGTTGATCCTGATGCCCGCAAAATGACATTCGATGACGACCTGATGGGTAACCTGATTCGCTTTGTATCTTCTCATGAAGTTGGTCACACATTGGGACTCCGCCATAACATGGGATCAAGCAGCAAGACGCCAGTTGAAAAACTGCGCGACAAAAACTGGGTTGAAGCAAATGGTCATACGGCTTCCATCATGGACTATGCCCGTTTCAATTATGTTGCTCAGCCGGAAGACAACATCAGCAAATCCGGACTGTTCCCCAGAATTGGCGACTATGACAAGTGGGCAATCGAATGGGGATATGGTTATGGCGCTGGAGATGTTGAAGCAGATAGCAAGCAAAGAAATAAACTGTACAATGAGCGTATTGCAAAGAATCCGCGCGTATGGTTTGGTACTTATGAATATGGCAACACTGCTGACCCAAGAACACAAAGTGAAGACCTGGGAGACAATGCCATGAAAGCCAGCGAGTATGGTATCAAAAACCTGAAGCGTATTGTTGCAAGCCTTCCTGAATGGACCAAAGAAGAAGGTGATCGGTACGAAAACCTGGCTCAAATGTACCGTCAGGCAATTGGACAATTCAACCGCTACATTGGTCATGTTTCCAGGAATATTGGTGGCTATTATGAAACCCAGAAAAGTGTTGAGCAGGATGGTGCAGTTTTTGAGGTTACACCCAAAGCCATGCAAAAGGAAGCTGTTGCCTTCCTCAACGCACAACTTTTCACTACACCTACATGGATGCTCGACAATAAAATCCATGACAGGATCAATAGTCCTACCAGCGACATGCTTGGTTCTCTTCAAGACAATACATTGGCAAGCATTTTGTCCTCTGCAAGGCTCACAAGGATGGCCACTGCTTCCAACAGATTTGCAAACGCATATAGCGTGGATGAGTTGATGAGCGATCTGAAGAAAGGCATCTGGAGTGAATTACCTGCCAGAAAGAAAATTGATGGTTACAGGAGAAACCTGCAAAAGAGTCATGTAGAGCGCATGATTTCTCTGCTCGGCGGCGGTGGATCTTCCCTCACCATCAGCATGAGCGGTGCAATATCTTCCGGACCTGATCCAAAGAAAACAGATGTTACTTCTGTTGTGCGTGCACAGTTGACTTCTCTCCGTGCTGAAGCCCTTGCAGCAGCAGCAGGTAGCACAGACAACATGAGCAAATATCACTTACAGGATGTTGCAGAGCGTATCAAAAGAGCGCTTGATCCCAAATAAATAGGTCAGCGCAGGGGTGGCTGACACCCTTAACGCGAAACGCCTTCCATTCGGAAGGCGTTTCGCGTTTTAATATGCTGGTAAACAAACTGATTAAAAACTTTTACTCGTAACGCAGGGCTACTATGGGATCGAGCTTTGCAGCTTTCATGGCTGGATAAAGTCCTGCTACCAATCCTACAATAGAACAAATAAGTATCCCGATACTCACAATATTCCAAGGCACAAAAAAGGGTGTGTCCATCAGGCTACCTACCAGATTGCCAATCAGAACGCCCAAAATAATACCAATGATTGCACCGAGTAAGCTGATTAAAGTGGACTCAAAAAGAAACTGAGACCTGATTGAGCCGCGCTTGCCTCCAAGTGCCTTAATCAAACCAACCTCTTTGGTGCGTTCTGTTACCGCAACAAGCATGATATTCATCAGTCCGATTGCTGCACCTATTAACGTAATAAACCCAATGGCTCCAGCTGCTGCAGCAATGGTTCCCAGCAGGTTGATGAATGTCTCCGCAATACTGTCACTTTTGTCAACATAAAAGTTGTTTTCTTCTGTCACAACCAGCCCCCTGACGGTACGGAAAACCCCCTCGGCTTCTCCAATGGCAGATTCCATCTGATTTACATCATCTACTTTTATGGCAAGACTAAACGATTGGTTCCTGTTGGCATACCGTTGCCTGACATTGGTATAAGTGGCAAAAATGATGTTGTCAGCCTGTAAAAAAGAGCTTGAACCCTTTTCCTTGGTGACTCCAATCACCCTGTATTTGTTACCTCCAACACGGATAACCTGATCAAGGGCACGGTCAAACCTGGATCCAAAGAGTTTAAATGCCACATCTTTGCCGATGATG
>CANHUF010000099.1 GCA_947463715.1 Sphingobacteriales bacterium | reverse complement strand
TACAAGCGGGGTATGAAACGGTATACAGAGTCGCATGAAAATATGCGCATCTACCTGGCAGACGGCATGGATGTGAAACGCAGAGCCGATATTCCCATGTCGGCCATGTGGCAACCAGGTGCACTGGCAGCAGGCACTGATGAAGAGATCAGAAGCAGGGCAGATATCCGAGAATCGGCATCTGTTGCACACATATACGGACAAAACATCGTAGCTGCAGAATCCATGACCACTGTTGGCAATTCCTATGCGCCCTCACCAGCCACGCTCAAGCGTACAGCCGACATGGAAATGGCATCAGGAGTGAATCGTTTTATAGTGCACACTTCAGTACACCAGCCGCTGGACAGTCTCATGCCCGGACTATCACTCGGTCCGTTCGGACAATGGTTCACACGTCAGGAAACCTGGGCGGATCAGGCACGCAGTTGGGTCGACTACCTTGCACGCACTTCACACCTGCTGCAACAGGGAAGATTTGTGGCGGATATGCTGTATTACTATGGTGAAAACACCAACATCACCTCACTTTGCCAGGAGTCCCTTCCAGCTATCCCCGCTGGTTATGAATTCGATTTTGCTAATGCAACGGTTTTACTGGAGGCTGTTCAACCTGTAAATGGCAGACTGATAACCAAAACCGGTATGCAGTACAGCATGCTGGTACTGGATCCTTCTGCAGAAAAGATGACGCTGAAGGTCTTGGCCCGGATACTGCAACTGGCCCGGTCAGGAGTTCCTGTCAGCGGAACAGCACCCGTGGTTTCACCCAGCCTTGCGGATGACACTATTGTATTCACCAATACCCTTAAAGCCTTGAAATCCCTACCCAATGTAGCTTTTGGCAATGATATCCGTACACAGCTGCATAACAAGAAGCTGTATGAAGATGTACGCTTTAGTGAGCAGAAGGCAGAAATTTTGTATGTGCATAGAAGCATGTCTGAGCGTGAGATCTATTGGCTCAACAGCCGTTCCGCTTCAAAAAATGCAACAACGGTTTCATTCAGGGTTACAGGTAAAAAGCCCATGATCTGGGACGCAGTAAGCGGAGAAATCCATCCGGTAGGCTATCAGGTGAAAGACAACCGGACCATAATTAACATGACATTCCATCCCTGGCAATCTTTGTTTGTACTGTTTGAAGGCCCAATACCTTCCACCAGCTTTACGGCTAAATCTGAAAAGGAAATCAACCGTCAACAGCTAGAAGGTCCCTGGAGCGTTCGATTCCAGGAGGGAAGAGGCGGACCAGCAGGAGATATCCTTTTCCCTGCGCTTATCTCATTTACGGAACATACAGACCCTGCCATCAAGTATTTCTCCGGTGCAGCAACTTATTCCAAAATAATTGAAATTCCTGCAATCCCGGCAGGTGAAAAGATTAGCCTGGATCTGGGTGTTGTGAAGAATCTGGCAGAGGTTTATGTGAACGGACAAAAAGCCACCACCTTATGGACCCCACCATTTGCGGCAGACATAACCCGTTACCTTAAACCAGGTAAAAACAAACTTGAAATTAAAGTCATCAATTCCTGGGTGAACCGGCTGGTAGGTGATGCACAACCGGGAGCTAAAAAGATAACCTACATCGCCATGCCGCTTTTCCGTCCAGACTCTCCGTTGCAGGAATCAGGACTAATTGGCCCGGTAACATTGAAAAAGATGAAATAAAAAAAATGACTGTTATGGCTTTGGCTGAATGAATTGTTCATACAAATGATTCACCATTTGACGGATGAAAGCGTTGTAACCATTATCATAACGCGGATCACATCCATTGGTTATGACTACAATCCCCCATTTTTCTTTTGGATCAAAGAACATGGCACTGTATAAACCATAGGCCACACCTGTATGCCCTGTGAGTTGCCTGCCGGAAATCATTTTCTCTGTGACTTCCAGGGCGAGGCCATATCCCTCATCACTGGATAAGGGAGTTTGCATGGCTGTGGCACTTTTTTTTGAAATGATGCGCTTCCCGTTTTTACCAAAATTCATGTGCATAGTCATGTACCTTGCCAGGTCTCTGGCGGAAATTTTCATTCCTCCGGTTGGTGAAAAAACCGGAGTGCTTTCACCCATTTTATAGGCAGCAATCACTTCGGCTCTTTGCTGATAGGCTCCGGGTGAAGGGATAAACTTCCCTGAGCTGTCGTAGGCATAGAGTATAGCAAACTTCGACTTATCAAGCTCCTCAACATAATAGCCTCCGTACAGTCCGAGCGGGTCAAGCACATGCTTTTTTACATACCGGTCGAAACGCTCCCCAGAAACCTTTTCAATAACTGCCCCCAGCATGTTGTAGTTGAGGTTACAATACTGGTAACCTTTGCCTGGAGCATAGTCATTGTAACATTTCGCCCAGTTTGGATTTTTAGCCGGATTGATGGCATCGAACGAAAAATAACCCTGACTGTCATTGATGGAAGAAAGATGAGACATCATCAGTTTCAGGGTGATAACCACATCAGGATACCTGGGATTCCTTACCTTGAACCCCAGAATTTCACTGACATCGGCATCCAAAGAAACTTTACCTGCTTCCACCAGTTGCATGATGGATGTTGCAGAAAAAGATTTGGAAATGGAAGCTATCCGGAAGATACAATCATTGGTCATGGGTTGGTTGTCTTCCATACTTTTCATGCCAAACGACTGGTTATAAACCACCTTGCCCTTCTTTACCACCGCAACAGACAGACCAACCGCCTTACCTTCCTCCATGAGTTGACGGATCCCTGCTTCAGTTTGCTCCTGCTGCGCTTGAATCGACTGCGAGCCTGTCAAACTCACAAAAAGGGTAAAAATGAATTGAACTAACCGAAATCTTTGCATGTGAAGAAGTTTAATGTCATTAAAGGTAAAAATTACAGTCTTGTCCTACAAATCGAATACAAACTCCCTGACTTGGATGACATCCGGAGATTGTACCTTTGTGAGAACAACTTAAATTGTTGTATCTTTTATAACTACAATAATTCCCCTCCTGGCCAGGAGGGGTGGCACGAATGAGGCTGCACCATAGGTGCAGGCGAATGAGCTTGCCTGCCGTAGGCAGGTGACGGGGTGGTGGATATTACAATCTGATTCCACCACCCCGCCTCACAAATTCACTTCGTTCATTTGTGTCGGCACCCCTCCTGACCAGGAGGGGAGTTTATAGCGTTTTAATTGAGCAACAACATTACAAATTAAATAATGTCATGAAAAAAATTACCCTGCTGCTGTCGCTTATTTTACTGCTGGCTGCCTGCGAATCCAAAAAAGCGGGCGTACCTACAGTTGCCTTTATGGATGCCTTTCAGGACAATACCATCGCAAAAGCCAAACAGGGATTTTTTGATGCCCTGAGTGAAAATGGATTTGATGAAAAGAAGGGAACCCTGAATGTCATCTACCGCAATGCACAGGGAGACATTCCCACCCTCACGCAGATTGCCAAATACATGATCAGTCAGCAACCAACCCTGATTGCCGCATGCCCAACACTGGCTACCATTACTGCACTTCAAAACACCAAAGACATTCCCGTATTCATGATGGTTGCCGATACACCCGAAAAAATGAATATCAATGGCAGTGATGGAAAAGAACCAGCCAACCTGTTTGGCGTAGGAGAAACCATTGCGTATATCGATACATCATTCGGACTCATCCCCAGACTGATCAAACCCAAAGGTGAAAAGATTAAAGCCGGCGTCGTCTTCAACCAGGCAGAACCGCAGTCGGTGCTGGCACTGGAAGCCATAAGTGCAATGGCAAAGGCTTATGATGTGGAACTCATTGCATTGCCTGTCAATAACTCAGCCGACGTGCAACTGGTAACCCAATCCCTGCTATCCAGAGATATCGATGTTTTCTTTGCCAACCCAGACAATACCATTTTTGCATCTTTTGAGTCTATTGTGAAAGCCTGTGAAACAGCTGGTGTTCCGATCATGACAAGTGAGGCAGGTCTGGTAGAACGTGGAGCCCTCGCTGCCTTTGGAGCAGACATGTACCAATGGGGATACCAATCTGGTCTCCAGGCTGCCCAAATGCTGAAGCAGGGGAATACGGCCGGACTCAAATGGGAACTGGTAAAGGTTCGCAACAGGGTTTACAATCCGACTATGGCCAAAAAATACAACATCACCATTCCTGAGGGCTTCAACCCGATTCAATGATTCAGTTCTACCTTACAGCACTGCAAATGGCACTTTGTCTGGCCCCCATGGCGATGGGTATTTTCATCACCATGAAGGTCTTCAATATCCCCGATATCACTACAGACGGTAGTTATACACTCGGAGCTGCTATTACAGCCATCATGCTAACAGGTGGACTACCCGTATCACTTGCTTTACCTGCCTGCATGCTCAGTGGCGCACTGGCTGGCACCTGTACCGGAATTATCCATACCAAACTCAAAATCGATGCCCTGCTTTCCGGCATCCTGGTGATGACAGCACTTTACTCCATAAACCTCATCATACTGGGCAGGTCTAATATACCACTCATCAATACCGCATCCATATTTATCAAAAGTGACTGGCTGGGAAGTGAATTAAACGGACAATTGCTAACTGCATTGACTTTCGTTGGAATCATCCTTACCCTATTGATCTATTTACTGAGAACTGATTTCGGCATTGCCATGCGGGCTTCAGGGAATAATCCGGTTATGACCAAAGCCCTTGGGGTTAATAACGACAGCATCAGAATTACCGGACTGGCTGTTTCCAATTCACTAACTGGCCTGAGTGGCTTTCTGGTTGCGCAATACCAGGGTTTTACGGATATCAATATGGGAATCGGAATTGTTATTACCGGACTCGGTTCTGTGCTTGTTGCAGATGCTATAAAACAATGGTTCAATGTAAAAAAAATCGGCAGACAGATCATGCTTGTGGTGATAGGCTGTACAGTTTTTCAGGCCGTACTGGCCTTTACACTATCCATAGGCATCGACCCGAACCTGTTGAAACTGATAACAGCAACTTTTGTATTATTGATCGTAGCATTACCCCGGTTAACAGCTTTCACAAAGCATAAATAAATCTGACGTGCTGATAATCAACCATATTTCCAAAATTTACAATGCAGGCAGTGACGATGAAGTAAGGGCCCTGCAGGATGTTTCAGTGGAGGTGAAAAAGGGTGAATTTTTGGTAGTAGTCGGCACCAATGGCAGTGGCAAATCAACATTGCTGAACCTTATCCTTGGAACAATCCTGCCAACAGCAGGGTCTGTAAGTATCGATGGAAAAACAATCAGTCACCTTCCTGAGCACCGCAGAAGTCCCTGGGTTTCGATGGTTTTCCAGAACCCCGCAAACGGCACCGCACCAGACCTGAGTATTGTTGAGAATTTTCGGCTGGCTGCATTACGGACAGGTAAAAAGGGACTTGGTATAGGTAACAACAAAAAATTCAGGCAGCTTGTAAAAGAAAAAGTAGCTGCACTCGGAATGGGCCTTGAAAATAAGATTGATCAGTCGATTGGCAGCTTATCTGGAGGTCAGCGACAAGCCCTTACGCTGTTGATGGGTGTGATGGATAAAACATCCGTGTTACTCATGGATGAACCTACAGCGGCGCTGGATCCCAAATCTGCAAAAGTGGTTATGGAGCTGGCTGAACAAATCAACCGGGAAATGGGTATTACCATTATACTCATTACACACAGTATGAAAGATGCCCTGCAGTATGGCGACCGACTGATCATGTTCGATGCAGGTAAAATTGTAAAAGATTTGAATAAAGATGCCAAACAATCACTCACCATTACAGAACTGCTGGAGTGGTTCACTTAAATTAAGCTTGTTATGAGAAAGAAAATTGCCATTGACATGGATAATGTAATCGTAGATATCGAACAGCACTGGCTGGATATCTACGAAAAGAAAACCGGAATAGTGATTGACCGGGCTTCTATCCAGGGAAAACCCGAAGCAGAGGCCTTTCCTGATCCGGAGGCTGCCAGGGCCCTTTTGTTTGAACCCGGATTCTTCAAAACAGCCCCCATCATGGAAGGTGCACTGGAAGCGGTCAGGAAACTGATGGAGCACCACGAAATCTATATCGTTTCAGCAGCCATGGAGTTCCCCAACTCGCTTGGTGAAAAAAGGGAATGGTTGGGAGAGTTCTTCCCATTCATCAGCTGGCGGAACATGGTATTCTGCGGAGACAAAAGCATATTCGATACTGACTATCTGATAGACGACCATGTGAAGAATCTCGACTATTGCAAGGGTATACCACTGATGTTTACAGCAGCACACAATGTGCACATCAACAGGCATACACGCGTCAACAACTGGCAGGAAGTGCTGGACTATTTCAAGCTATAAACAACCTGCTTCCCTGGTAATCAACACAATAAAATAAATCCACATTCGTTAATGCATTCAAAATCAGACGCATGAAAAAGTTGATCAAAATCACGTTGTGGACCCTTCTCTCCCTCGTTGTACTTGCAGGACTGGGTTTGGCCGGCTTTGTGTACAAGGTAAAAAACGGCTTCCCTGTTTCCTATGAAACAGAAAAACCAACGATTGAATTTCCTGCTGGAAAACCAGCTGTTCTTGTATTCTCAAAAACAACAGGATACAGGCATGAGGAATCAATCGATTCTTCAAAAAAAGTATTTGCTGAATTGGCTAAAACCAACGACTGGTTTATTTATGAAACAGAAGCTGGTGGTGTATTCAATGAAGAACAACTGGCAAAATTCAATGTGGTTATCTTTAATAATTCCACCGGCAGGGTACTTAATGATGAACAACAATCTGCCCTGGAAAAATATGTTGAAAATGGCGGTATGCTGATGGGCATTCATGGTGCAGGTGATGACTCCCACAATTGGTCATGGTACGAACAAAACCTGCTGGGAACAAGGTTTTCCCATCATGCCATGAATCCGCAATTGCAGGAAACAGATGTCTACATCGGTAATTATGCAGATACTTCACTTTCAAAAGATATGCTGGCAGTGTGGCCCCATACCGATGAATGGTATGTATTTGAAAACCAACCAAAAGATGCAGTCATTCTTTGCCTGATTGAAGGAAACAAGATAAGTCCCAATGGAAACTTCCTTTGGATGCAGAACAAAAATTTTGGAATGGGAAAAGCTCACCCCATAGCCTGGTACAAACCAGTAGGCAAAGGTTACACTTGGTACACCTCCATGGGGCATAATAAAGATGCCTGGAAAAATACCAACTTCACCATGATGGTTGAAAATGGTATCAAATGGGGCAACACGCATTGATATAAATGGAATATACAGACCTGACCTATACAGGAAATAACTTCAGCGAAACAGGCTTTGAACATGCCGAATATGATGGCTGCTCATTTGAAAATTGTAATTTCAGTGAGACAGACCTCAAAGGGAGCATCTTCATAGCCTGTTCCTTTATAAACTGCAACCTGAGCCTTGCTCGTATCAGCAAGGTTTCCATGCAGCAGGTTAACTTCAGCGGCTGCAAACTCTTGGGTATACACTTTGAAGATGCCAGTCCATTCGGACTGCAAATCAGTTTCGAAAACTGCAACCTGGAAAGTACCTCATTCTTTGGTATGAAAATTTCAGGCACCCGTTTTGTACAATGCAAAATGAGCAATGTTGATTTTACAAATGCTGATATACAGGGTGCAGACCTCAGCGGCTCAGATCTTTCAGATGCACGGTTTGATAATACCAACCTGGAAAAAGCCGACTTCAGATCAGCTACTGGCTTTCAGATTGACCCCGACAGAAACCGGCTGAAAAAAGCAAAATTCAATGCACAGAACGCACTGCTGCTGCTGCAGAAATATAGGCTGGACATAACAGCATAACCACCCAAAAACATCCGGCATATCATGGCCTATCATTTGCTGCTCAACCAGGATAAAATTCTTGCCCCTATTTTGGGTGTTGAAAGTAAAGAACTGATTGTTCGGAATAATCTGCACGTCAGGCTCATGAGCAGTATCATGAGCCAGCAACTCAGTATCAAAGTTGCTGCAGTTATCTTCAACCGGTTCCTTGCGCTATATGATGAAAAAGATCCATCACCTGAAGCGGTCCTCGGCACATCACATGAGGTGTTGCGCGCGATTGGATTGAGCAATGCCAAAGTTCAGTATGTTCAAAATGTAGCATCCTTTTTCATCAGCAAGAAACTAAGTGACAAAATACTGCATGAAATGGATAATGAAGACCTCATTGCCTTGCTTACTGAAATTAAAGGTGTGGGTAGGTGGACAGTTGAAATGCTCCTCATGTTTAGCATGGGCAGGGAGGATATTTTTTCACCAGATGATCTGGGCATTCAGCAGGCGATGACAAAACTTTATGACCTTAACCCGACTGAGAAAAAATCATTCCGTGCAGATATGCACCGCATCAGTGAAAGCTGGAAACCATTCAGAACTTATGCCTGTCTTCATCTCTGGGCCTGGAACAACAAGTAAATAACATGCTGTAATTTTTGGATTTTTTTTAAAACTCCCCTCCTGGCCAGGAGGGGTGGCACGAATGAGTCTGCACCAAAGGTGCAGGCGAATGAGCTTGCCTGCCGCAGGCAGGTGACGGGGTGGT
>CANHUF010000098.1 GCA_947463715.1 Sphingobacteriales bacterium | reverse complement strand
TTTATCCTGTACTGCGACTCAATATGGGCATGAAATTTTGATTCTGATAACTCCTACACGCATCGCGCAAACCCCTTCAAAAATGAAGGGGTTTTTTTATTGAAATAGTGGACTGTTAAAAGTTCATTTTTAAAGGCAATGCAGGTGTTCCAGAAGCCAGGTATCAGTCATTTGTAAATGAAACCGGCGGCCCCTGGGAGTCAGTCCAGATGGGCTTCAACGGCATCAGGTTTTACAGCCGGCTGAAGTTGACTTTTTAAAAGAATAACAGCATGAATAAGACTTTTTAAAACCCTGTAATAATGCTAAGTTGAGGGTATTTAAGCTTTAAGTTATTAATTGCTTCAACTGAAATTTGCGTATTCCAACAATATACTTTTCTTAATCCCTTCAGCTCGATAATATATTTCAATCCCTCATCACTTACTGTTGTTCCTACCAGATTAAGGTATTCAAGGTTTTCCAGGTTAGAAAGAACCGATAAAAATGAATCCCCCAGGGGGGTGTTCCTGATATCAAGTCTTCTAAGTTGTGTCAGCTTCCCAAATAGTTTTAAATCAATACCAGTAAGTTGCTGATCAGCAAGACTCAGTCCATACATATTAGCTGATATACGAACCAGCTGTTCAAACTGCTGCTGTGTTAATGTTTTCATGTTGATTGTAGAAACATCTAACCAGCCACTTCCTTCAGCCAGGAGTCTGATGGTAAAGCCGGATGCCTTCAGTTCTTTGATTAATGCAGTATCAACCGGAGCAACAACAGGAAGCTTTGGTTCAGTGTTAAGCTCAGGTGTAGCAACCTGTAACATCTGTCTCACTGTATCGTTGGATGCAACTTCCCGGATAGATTGCCTACTATTTGCTCCCTGCATAATCCACCAGTGCATCAGGGCTGTTTCTTTTTCAGTCAGCTGTTTTTTCCCTTTGGGAGGCATATGTTTATCATCATCTTGGGGAAGCATAATCCGCGCGATCATTTCACTGGAAGCAGCATCACCTGGTTGGATGATTTTACCATTCTTTCCTCCCTTGAGCAACAAACTAAAATCATCCATCCTCAATCCGCCTTTCTGTTTTCCGGCCTTATGACAGGATTCACATTTAGCTGCAAGTAAAGGTTGAACAAGTCCATCATAAACAGTAAAAGATGAAGTATCAGACAATACAGGAATTGCCTTAACCTGCTTTTCCGTTTCTTCCTGTTGAGGCCACAGGAAATCAGCTCCGTGGGTCAGACTTCCTCCTGCATGGCCGGTAAAAACCATCGCAATCAGGGCAGCAATAAAAACCGGCTGAAAGGCTTTATGTATCTGGTTAATCTTCAGATTATACCGGTGTAAAAAATATACACATCCGCACAGGATAGTAAATGCAATGGCAGACCACTGATGTGTTTCCGCAGCCTGTTCATTGTATTCTCCTGATGTGTTGAGTAAAAACCCGGAGGCCGCACTTAACATAGCACTGATCCATGATAAAAGTAGAATAAAACCAAGCTGTTTGGATAGGCGTACAGACTTATCAGGGTTAAAATAAAAAATCACAAAGGCTAAGCTGAATATGCCTATTGGCAGGTGCAGCAGAATGGGATGCAGGTGGCCAAGAAAGGAAGTAATCATGCCAGTAAACCATGTACAACATGGCCGGATACATCTGTAAGCCTGTACCTCCGCCCCTGCGTCTTGTAAATAAATTGTTCATGGTCAACACCCATCAGGTGCATGAGTGTGGCCTGGAAATCATGAACATGTACCTTGTCTTTCACCACATTGTGTGCAAAATCATCTGTTTCACCGTAAACCAATCCGGGCTTCACCCCACCACCAGCCATCCAAATGGAATAACATCCGGGATGGTGATCTCTTCCAAAACCTTCCGGTGTCAACGATCCCTGTGAGAAGCTTGTCCTGCCGAACTCTCCGCCCCAGATGACCAGTGTGTCATCCAGCAATCCGCGTTGTTTGAGGTCCTTCACCAACGCTGCAGAAGCCTGATCTGTCTGCTTCGTAGCCCTTCGAATGCCTGAATAGAGGCCTCCGTGATGGTCCCAACCAAGGTGATATAGCTGGATAAACCGCACATCCTTCTCCGCCAGTCTTCTGGCCATGATACAATTATAGGCGAAGGTGCCAGGCTTTTTCACATCCTCACCGTACATATCGAGTATATGTTGGGGCTCGTCAGATAAATCAGAGACCGATGGAATAGCCATCTGCATGCGGTAAGCCATTTCATGCTGATTGATCTGACTTTCTATTTCAGTATCATGCCAAACTTCATTCTGCATGCGGTTCATCTTCTTAATGAAGTCAAGTGCCCTTCTCCTGTCCATTCTATCTATGCCCTGCGGATTAGACAAATAAGGAACAGGATCACTGGCAGACATAAACTGCACGCCCTGGTGGTGCGAAGGCAGAAAACCACTGCTCCAGGAAGCATTGCTGATAGGTTGATCTCCGCCACCCTTAGAAAGCATAACGATGAAGGATGGCAGGTTTTCATTCATACTGCCGAGTCCGTAACTGAGCCAGGAACCAATACATGGCCGTCCACTGAGCTGGTGGCCAGTCTGGGTAAAAATGACTGCCGGCTCATGGTTGATTTGTTCCGTAAACATCGATTTGACGATACACAGGTCGTCTGCAATGGAAGCAATATGGGGAACATGTTCAGAAAAATAGGCGCCGTTACTGCCATGTTGGGTGAATGTGGCAGAAGGCATGGCAAGGGGAAAAGAATACTGGTTACTAACCATGCCGGAAATACGGTTCTTTCCAATCACGGAAGGAGGTATTTCCTCTCCGTGCATGCTGTACAATTTTGGCTTGTAATCGAACAGCTCCATCTGAGACGGACCTCCACTCTGAAAGAGGTAGATGACCCGTTTTGCCCGTGGCTGAAAATGCGGATTAATCAGGGGTTTGTTGATTTCTTCCGCTGCTGCAATGGCCTGCTTTGCAGCTGGCTTTTTGCTCCCGCATCCCATCAGTGTCTGAAGGGCTACGCCTCCAAGACCCAAAACAGATCCTTTCAGGAATTCACGTCTCTTATTTTCAAAATGGCGATGGAAAAATTCTTCCATGATCGTTATTTTCTTGTTATAAATGCATCGGTATTCATCAATGCAAGGGCCACATTAGACAAGGCAGTCAATCTCAGTTCATCAACTCCATCTATCCTGCTGGCACCATTAGAAAGCAGTGCTATTCGTTTATCTGAGAGGTTGCGGTAGGTGTTTTCCTCTTCCTTGAAAAGGGCCATTGCAGCGGCAGCCTCCCGGGCCGTGGGCTGACTGCCCGTAATCAGCCTGAATCCAAAACGAATCTGGCTTTCCGGGGTACTACCTCCTTCTTTAATCATTCTTGCAGCAACAAATCTTGCAGCTTCCACAAACTGCGGATCATTGAGCAGCGCGAGAGACTGCATGGGCGAGCTCGAAACCTGACGTTTGACTGCACAGACAGAACGGTCTGGCGCATCAAAAATATGGAGGAATGGCACAACACTGGTGCGTTTTCTAATGGTATAAATGCTCTTTCGATACAGGTCTTCTCCGGTAGAAAGGAGGTATTGATAGCGCCAGGATTTATCACTGAGTTCTTCCCAAAGACCCGCAGGCTGATACGGATAAACACTGGGGCCACCTACTTTATCAGAAAGTAAACCTGCTATCTGCAGGGCATTGTCTCGGAGCATTTCTGCAGGGTACCTGTAACGCGGACTCCTTGTGAGCCAGGTATTGTCAGGGTCAAGCTTTTTTGCTTCTACTGAAGCAGCTGCCGACTGCCTGTAAGTTGCACTCATGAAAATATACTTCATCAATGCCTTGGTGTCCCAGCCATTTTCGCGGTACCAGATAGCCAGGTGATCGAGTAGTGCAGGATGGGTAGGCAATGACCCCTGATTGCCAAAATCATCGGAGCTGTTGACCAGTCCGCGACCAAAAATAAGCTGCCATACGCGGTTCACTGCTACCCTGGATGTTAGCGGATGTTCAGGATCAAACATCCATTTGGCTAATCCAAGTCTGTTCCTGGGCAGTTGTTTACCAAAAGAATATATCGCAGCAGGCGTGCCTGGCTGCACTTCTTCTCCATGGTTATCATAAACCCCTCTTTCCAGTAAAAACGTTTTGCGTGGCTTTGGCAGGTCTCCCATCACCATCACTTCCTTTGTTGAATCATATAGATCACTCAGTGATTTCCTTGCCAGTAAGAGGTGAGAACTATCCTTGGTGCTCTTCAAACCATTCAGATTGAAAGGTTTGAATTGATGAAGATGGCGGACTTCAGCTGCCATCAATTGGTTATTAAACAGGTGAAATTCATCAATTTCACCATCCGGCATACTTCTGTCAAGATCCCGTTTACCGAATACCAGTCCACGGTACCTGCTGGTCTTGTGGATATTGGGATAGGAGCGGATGTTCTTGTACAGCTGATCATATTCAACAGTGGTTGCAGTCTGCTTTCCATCTATAAAAAATACCACTCCGGAAGCCTTGCTGCTGCCGTCGTAACTGACTGCAACATGGTACCAGCGTCCGGGTTCCAGTGCAGTTTTGGTAAATACACTGATAGCGTCGTGTGGGAATGCATGACTGAGCCTGAAATTAAGCTTGTTTTCTTTTAACAAAAGATCATACCCCTGATAGCCGTACCGGTGTGGATCGCTGGCATGGAATACTGTTGCCAATGGATATTTCTCCGGAACTTTTAACCATAAACTGAAAGCAAAAGGATCGTAACGTTCGAAATAAGCTATGTTGTAGGGTTCAAAAGCAACAGTGGTTTCGTCGTTGTATTTCAGTGAAAGTCCTTTTACTCCCTCACCTGATTCTGCCTTTCTTGCCATTGCATCCAGTTTGTTTCCTGTTGCATTGATATAATATTCCTTATCCTTGATTTTTTTAATGTTTTCGAAATCCAGTTTGGCCACCAGTTTAGAAGATAAAAGTCTGGCTATTTCTTCCTGACTGGCTTTTTCAAGCCTTAAAGCTTCGTCTTTCAATCTGGCTTGTTCCTTTTTTTCTAGTGAGGCAATCTGCCCAGACAAAAGACCAATCTTCCTTTCAGTTTCAGGTGAAGTAAGCCGAAGGGTTGGACCAGCTACCATGTCCGGACCACCATAATTGGGACTACCCTTCTCAAAAGTGCTGTTGAAAAAGGCAAAGAGGGAATAATAATCCTTCTGACTCACAGGATCGTATTTATGGTCATGACACTTGGCACAACCCAGTGTGAGACCGAGTAGCGCTGTACCCAGCGTATTAGTGCGGTCAGTCACATACTCCACCCTGTACTCTTCCTCAATAATACCGGCCTCCGAATTCTGTTTATGCATGCGGTTAAAGCCCGTCGCCAATACCTGTTCCTGCGTGGGCTTTGGTAGAAGGTCTCCTGCAAGTTGCCAGGTT
Organism: Sphingobacteriales bacterium; assembly: GCA_947463715.1. GTDB lineage: Bacteria > Bacteroidota > Bacteroidia > Chitinophagales > Chitinophagaceae > Pollutibacter. The sequence continues at coordinate 3,352 of CANHUF010000098.1, read as the reverse complement.
ATGAACTGATCAAAAGGAATATTGCGGTTATAGGCACTTACGACCCAGTCGCGCCAAGGACTGACCTCATGATGCTTATCATCAAGATAACCATGACTATCCGCAAACCTCGCCACATCCAGCCAATACGCCGCCATGCGCTCACCGTAATGCTTCGAAGAGAGCATCCTTTCAACCAGCCGCTCATAAGCTGAAGGATCCTTATCCCGGATGAACTGGTCAACCTCAGCCACCGTTGGGGAAATACCCCGGATATCAAAACTCAGCCTCCTGATGAGGGTCTCCCTGTCGGCTTCAGCAGCCGGTTTGAGGCTTCGCTGTTCCTGATCTGCGAGTATGAACTGATCGATGGGGTTCTTTACCCATGTCTTATTGCTTACTGCGGGAGGTGTCTGCTTTTCAGGTGCCACAAAAGCCCAGTGGGGCTTGTACTCAGCGCCTTGTTCGATCCATTTGATGATGATGGCTTTTTCCTGCTCTGTGAGTGTAAGATGCGACTCAGGAGTAGGCATTTTATATTCGGGATCATTGCTTAAGATGCGGTGGACAACCTCACTTCTACGTAAGTTTCCGGGCTTAATTGCCTTCAGTCCGGATTCAGTCACTTTAGTGTATGATGCCTCCGGAATATCCAGTCGAAGGTCGGCCTTCTGCTTTTTGGCATCCGGACCATGACAGGCAAAACATTTGTCTGAAAGGATACGCTTGACATCCCTGTTGAAGTCGATTTCTTCAGGAAGTGATGCATAAGCAGCTGCCACATCTTCAGGCATATCAACTTGTCCGCACGATGAAATCATGAACAGGCATGCCGGTAAGAAAAGATTTGAAAACAGAGATTTTCTGGTCATGTGCAACAGGAAATTTTAAGACAAAAATGACAGGCTTATTAGGGCGTTTCAAGAAGTAATTTCGTGCTGTTTGCATAAATAAAGAATATAAATCCTTTTTTTATTTACGCAAAGGTTTTCGGTTATAGTCATAATTTACGAATAAATTAAACATCAACATGAAAAGTTGAGAGTTTAGTAGGTGCAATAGTACTCAATTTTCAAGGTGTTGATGAGTTTCACTAATTTCAAAGTAAACAACGATTGGGTCATGATGAAAAAAACCTTTCTTCAGTTATTGCCATTACTTCTTTTTTTTCTACCGATAGTGCTTTTGTCACAAGAAATACATGTATCGAAAAAGGGTAACGACAATAACCCGGGTACAAAAATGAAACCGCTTGCCACTCCTGAGGCTGCCAGGAATCTTTTGCGGGAAATGCGTGCAAAAAACAAAGGGCAGGGAAAACCCGCTACCGTATTCATCCATGCGGGTACATACGACCTTGTAAATACCTTTGTACTCGAAAGCAGGGATGGAGGAACGGAAGAAAGTCCGATTACCTGGATGGCAAACGGTAGTGATAATGTGATCCTGAGCGGAGGGAAAACCATCTCCCCGGATTTATTTAAAAAAATCAGCAACCCGGCTACTTTAAAAAGATTGATCAAGACTGCGGCTGATCAGGTACTTGAACTGGATATCCATGCTGCGGGAATAACCAACACCGGCAAACACAGACAATACGGACATGCACTGCCGGTGATACCTTCTACCATGGAACTGTTCTTCAACCACGAACCCATGACGCTAGCAAGGTATCCCAATAAAGGGGATATCAAAATAGGAAAGGTAAAAGATGCCGGTTCTGTTCCAAGAGTTGGCGATAAATCGAACCGTGGTGCGGTTTTCAACTATACTGATGAACGTCACACAAAGTGGGCGGGACAACAAAATATCTGGATACAAGGCACATTAAACTATGGTTTCGCAGATGATTACAATCCCATCGCAACCATCGATACCATCAGCAAAACAGTCAAACTGGGTAAACCACACCTCTATGGAGTTGGCGCAGGAAATGACTTTCAATCTTATGTAGCCATCAATATCCTCGAAGAACTGGATATGCCTGGTGAATGGTTTCTTGATGAAAGTTCGGGTAAACTCTATCTCTGGCCACCCGCATACATGCAGGGTGCTGATATCAAAGTGTCTGTACTGGAAGAACCCGTAATTGCATTGGAAGGAGTCAGTTACCTGCGGTTTTCAGGGATGAAAATTGAAGGCGGCAGGGGTATTGGTTTGTATATGGAAAACTGCTCCTACACTGAAGTAGCAGGTTGTACCATCCGCAATGTGGGCACCACAGGTATTGTGATGGGACAAGGTGCAAAACTGCTGGATGAGAACAGCTCGGTGGATGATTACGTGGGTGTTCCGGTATCCCGTCAGGTGGGTAGTTACCAAAATCACATCTACAACAATACCACCTGGAACCGGAATGCAGGGCACCACAACCGCATCCTGAGTTGTGATGTCTACAATACCGGCAGCGGTGGTATCATGTTGAGTGGCGGTGATAAAAAAACACTGACTCCGGGAAACAACACAGTAGAGAACTGCAGGGTTTCTCTTTACAACAGAAGAAACAAGTTCACCTATGCCGGCATCAGGGTAGATGGCTGTGGCAACAGGATTGCACACAATGAAATTTTCAATTCCGACTGGCATGGAATTTTTGTGCATGGCAATGAGCACATCTTTGAATACAATCATATCCATGATGTTACACTCAATTCCAATGATACCTCACCCTGGTATATCGGGAGAAATCCCAGTGATAGAGGGAATATCGTTCGATATAATTTCTTTGATCATTGCGGCAATAAAAACCGCATGAATATGGGTATCTACTGTGATGACTCTTCTTCTGACGTGCTTATTTATGGAAACGTCTTCAACGACATGCTCACAGACCATGGTGTACTTTTCAGCAACACTGGATGGCACCTGATAATGAAAAACAATATCGTCATCAATCCCATTGCCCACACTGCCGTAACCTCAGCCAACTACTACAGCTGGGCTGCTCCCCAGGCTGTAGAAATGTTTGGTGAAAATGGGATAGTACGCAAAAGGCTGATAAAAGACATTGATTTCCAGTCGCCCCCCTACTCCACAAAATACCCGGCACTTATGCCATACCTGGATGTCATCACACCTGGTAAGGAATGGCAATCCATGCGGGCCAGGGGTAATATGCTTGAAGGAAACCTGATCATCGGTGGTCCGGACAACCCCATCAAACTACTTGGAGGTGAGCATGCACAGATGGAAGGTAAAAACAACTGGGTTACCAAAGAGGATCCGGGGTTTGTGGACATGAAAAATAAAAATTTTGCAATGAAAGCCGATGCCAAAGTCTTTCAGATGATTCCAGGATTTGAACCCGTCCCTTTCAGCAAAATGGGTATTTACAAGGATAAATACAGAAAATGAAGAACAGTTATTGCAGTAA
>CANHUF010000097.1 GCA_947463715.1 Sphingobacteriales bacterium | reverse complement strand
CACATTGTAATGGGTGTTGCTTCCTTCTTTGGTATGTTTGCTGGTGTATACCACTGGTTCCCTAAAATGTATGGCCGCTATTTGAACAACACTATGGCCAACATTCACTTCTGGGTAACATTGATTGGATCTTACCTGATTTTCTGGCCAATGCACTACTCTGGTCTGGCAGGTATGCCAAGGCGTTATACCGATTGGAGCAACTGGCAGTCTTTCAATATGTTCGCTGATATGAACAGGTTTATCAGTACAGTTGCCATGATTGTTTTTGCTGTTCAGTTGCTTTTTGTGTTTAACTTCTTCTATTCTATTTTTAAGGGAAGGAAAGTTAAGACGCAGAATCCATGGGGAGCTAACACGCTTGAGTGGACTACCCCAATCAACCCTGGACATGGTAACTGGCCTGGTGATATTCCTGAAGTACACAGGTGGGCATATGACTATGGTAAGGATGGCAGGGATTTTATCCCTCAAACTGAGCCTATAGGTGCCAATGAGTCAAAGCATTAATTCAAAGCTCAACCGGATAAATCCGGTTGAGCATAACATATAACATGATGCAAATGGAGGACGGACAGGTGAGTATGGCATCAGGAATCAGACAGAAGCTGAAAGATTACCAGCAGCTGATGAAATTCACACTGAGTTTCACAGTTGTTTTTTCCTCAGTAGTTTGTTACCTGCTTGTTCCGGGGATAGGATTTGACATCATATCAGTTCTTTTACTTTTTGCAGGTGGTTTACTGGTCACTGGCGCAGCTAATGCAATCAATCAGGTTGCTGAAAAGGACACAGATGCGTTGATGAAAAGAACAGCTTCCAGGCCTGTAGCATCGGGCAGGATGACTTCAGATGAGGCATCAACTTTTGCAGTTATAGCAGCTGTATTTGGCATGTTCATCATTGGTCTCTGGTTCAACTGGGTTGCCGCTCTGATTTCCGGATTCAGTCTTTTTTTATACGGATATGTATATACACCGCTGAAAAAAGTCCATTCCATTTCAGTGCTGGTAGGTGCAATACCCGGAGCTTTGCCCTGTTTAATTGGTTGGGCAGCAGGTGATCCGGAACTTGGACCAGGTGGTTGGATATTATTCCTTTTACAGTTCTTCTGGCAGTTTCCGCATTTTTGGGCCATAGCCTGGATTTCACATGAGGATTATACAAAAGCTGGTTTCAGGATGTTGCCATCAACTGGAGGTCAGACCAAATACGCAGCTGTGCAATCTATCCTCTATGCCATTTTACTCATACCCATTGGCGTTTTACCCTGGGCATTTGGTATGACTGGTTTGATTAGTCTTGTGATTGTGGGCGTCTCTAACCTGATTATGTTGTGGTTCTGTATCAAATTATTCAGAGACATGGATATAAAGGCTGCCAGAGGTGTTATGTTTGGATCGTATATCTATCTACCGGTAGTCTTACTTTCATTACTGGCTGATAAATTAAACTGATGATGCTGGTTGGTGAAATTGAATAAATAAATAAACTAATGACTGACTATAATCGTAAAATACATCCCCATAAGTTTACACTTTGGGTAGCCATTGGAAGTATCCTGATGATGTTTGCAGGATTGACATCGGCTTATATTGTTAAGCGGAGTCAGGCAAGCTGGATAATGCTCGAGATACCAGTTATTTTCTGGTATTCAACCGGAGCCATTTTGGCGAGTAGTGTTTCAGTGCACTTATCACTGAAGGCATTGAGAAACCGTGAAATGCAAAATTACCAGCGTATGTTGGGCATCACGGCACTGCTTGGAGTTCTTTTTTTATTATTGCAGGTTGTAGGATTCAGTCAGTTTGAAGCCAAGGATATCCGTCTCGTAGGAGCTGGTTCCAATGCTTCTTACTCCTTTCTGCTGGCCATCTCAGGATTACATGGTCTCCATGTACTCGGTGGGGTGGTAACTTTGGTTGTTTTGGCCATCAGGGCTTTTAACACCAAAGTCAGAACCTATAATACCATACCTCTTGAGGTAACTGCAACGTATTGGCATTTTGTAGATATATTATGGATCTACTTATTTATATTTTTTAACTGGATGAAATAAATAATCCGGTTGATTTGAACCTTTAAACAAGAAACAGCATGGCAACAGTCCAAGCACACACGGAAACCAAATGGTGGGGTGGAGGAAAGAGTCCCTTCAATATTGAGTATGGTAAACTCATGATGTGGTATTTCCTGATGAGTGATGCATTTACATTCGGAGCATTTCTTATCTCTTATGGTACAATACGTTTCAGTCAGAACTACTGGCCTGATCCCAACGAAGTTTTTAATGCATTCCCGCTCGCAGGTCATGCTAACCTTCCGCTGGCTTTCGTGAGTTTGATGACATTCATCCTTATTGTGAGTTCAGTAACCATGGTTCTTGCTGTGCATGCTGGTCATCACAATGATAAGAAAGGTGTAATCAAATGGATGATTTGGACTGTGATCGGAGGATTTGCCTTCCTGGGTTGTCAGGCATGGGAGTGGACACACCTTATCACTGGTGATCACGCAGTACTCATCAATGGCGAAATCCAGAATATTGGAACTACAGTTACCATGAACCCATGGGGACCAGCATCTACAGTAACTGGTGCTGACGGTCATCATGTTAACACTACAGGTCCGGTTGCTTTTGGTGGTTATTTCTTTGGTATAACAGGATTCCATGGTTTCCACGTTTTCTCTGGTGTAATCATCAATGTTGTGATGCTGATTATGACTATTAATGGCACTTTTGAAAGAAGAGGACATTACCTGATGATTGAAAAGGCTGGTCTTTACTGGCACTTTGTGGATCTTGTATGGGTATTTGTATTCCTTTGTTTTTATCTAATCTAAATCACATTCAAAACATTATATCATGGAACATAGTGTACAGGAAGTAACAGTACATCACGAACCCGGAGGTAAGGAAGTTGTTCAGAAAATCATCAAAACAACAGTCATACTTTCAGTTATCACAATCATTGAACTGGGTATGGGTCTTGCGATGTATGCATGGCCAATGGCTGAGGGTTTGAAACTCTTTTTGAAAGGGGTTATCGTTATTCTCTCTCTCGCCAAGGCGTTTTACATAGTGGGTATTTTTATGCACCTCGGAGATGAACTGAAGAACATGATCATGACCATCGTTGTTCCACTTCTTTTATTCATCTGGTTTATTGCAGCTTTCCTGTGGGATGGCAATTCATGGAAAACACTCCGTAATACATATAATAAGCCTGCTGTTGAAAATGTTGCACCTGCTGCACACGGTGCTGGAGAAAAGCATTAGTGATTTTAAAGAAAATATAGATAAGCATCTTCCGGATTCAAACCCGGAGGTGCTTTTTTTGTTTATACATTATACATGAAAAGAACAAAGATTATCACCCTGATCATGGTAACAGTGCTGCCGCTGGCCAGTTACCTGTTTGTGAGCAGTCTCAGCAGGGATGCTATTAAAATGCCTCGTCGTTATTTTTATGATACTGTTTTGGTTAAACAGGAAAAAGGTAGAGAGGTTAATGATACACAATGGCATAAAATCAGACCTTTCAAGCTGCAGAATCAGTTTGGAAGAGAAGTTGGTTTGCAGGATCTGGAAGGAAGAATTGTTATAGCAGATTTCTTTTTTACATCATGTCCTTCTATTTGTCCAACTCTGACCCGTAACATGAAAAAGCTCCAGACCGCCTTTAAGAAGACGGATAGCCTTGTTCGCTTTGTGTCATTCACAGTTGACCCGGAACGTGACAGTGTGGCTAGAATTAAAGCCTATGGTGATAAATTTGGTATAGACCATGATACCTGGTGGTTGCTCACCGGAGACAGGAAAGAAATTTATGATATTGCACTCTCTGAGTTCAAAGCCAGCATTGCTGCAAATGGTAATATAGACACCGGATTTATTCATACAGAAAATTTCTTTCTGCTGGATAAGGATAAGGTAGTAAGAGGCTGGTATAATGGATTGGACAGTACAAACCTCGATAAACTTATCAAGGATGTTGTGTTGCTGAACATGGAAAGAGACAAAAAGAAAAAAAGAAACCTATTTAGAAAGTAAATTCAACATTGATATATGTTACCTGCATCACTTCAGAAAAACGATAAAAGAGCGAATCTGCTTATCATCTTATTTTCCATCATTGTTTTTGTAGCAGTGGTATTCCTTTCACGCGTCAAGCTGGATGTTGAATTACCTTTCGATGTTCATGTATTTGCAAAAATCAATGCACTGATCAATTCTGCGGTTTCTTTTCTGCTGCTTGTAGGATTGCTGGCAGTTAAACGCAGCAACTATGCCCTGCACAAGAAAGTGATGTTGTCTGCAATGGTTTTGTCTTTCTTGTTTTTGGTGTCTTATATTTGTCACCACCTTCTTTCAGACTCCACTATATTTGGCGGAACCGGCACAATAAAATATGTCTATTACTTTATTCTCATTACGCATATCCTTCTCGCAGCTATAATCCTCCCCTTCATTTTATATACGAGTTACAGGGCATTGATAGCTGAATGGCCTCAACACACAAAATTGGCGCGGATAACATGGCCAATTTGGTTTTATGTATCTGTTACAGGTGTTGTTGTTTATTGGATGATTAGTCCTTATTATGCCTAGTAAAACGAAGGGACAAGTTAAAAGGGACGAGGGTGAAGTAAAAAGCAACCGTAATTTTTTTGAGGATGTTTTTGCAGTTGTCAGGCTGATTCCCCCCGGGCGAGTAACCAATTATGGCAGTATTGCGAAGTATCTTGGATCAGGACTTTCTTCGAGAATGGTAGGTTGGGCTATGAATGCTTCTCATCAGTCGGTAGAACAGGTTCCTGCCCACCGGGTTGTCAACCGCAATGGTTTACTCTCAGGAAAACACCATTTTGAAACTCCCACTGCCATGCAGGAATTGCTTGAAAAGGAGGGTATACTGATAAAAGATAATCAGGTTGTTGATTTCAGGAAAATATGCTGGGATCCGGAAAAGGAACTCTCTACCTGAAGTCTAAACTTGCTTGCTTTAAAGAAATCGTGAACGGGTGTAAGCTTACTTGTTCGCTGATTGTGTTTCTTGGAATTCCATCTGTTCCTTGCGTATGGCATTTCGTTTGGCTTCCGGAACATTGATATGATCATACGGACAATTCAGACAACCGTTACCACAACAGTTTCCATTATCCAAATGGTATTTGGCAGTGAGCACCATATAGCCTTGCTCATTGTAATAAAAGTGTTCTCCCTCAATCAGTTTCTTCTTCATGTTTTATTGCCCCTTCCTGTGAATCCTTTTCAGTTTCCCTGACCATTTCAGCCAGTTCATCATCCAATGCAGGATCCAAATTACCAGTTAGTGCGAATTTAAGGTAATGTATCCTGTTGCTCCTAGCAATGTTTAACCCCTCATAGTGTGTTTTTATCAACAATTCCGGGTTTTGTGGAAGATCCAGGCTTATATCCTTGCTATCTTCAAACAAAGTTAATCCGTACAAACTGATCACCATTTTTGTGAAGTTGTAAAGCACAGGAGAATCAGTCTTCAGATGGATATAACCACCGGGTTTGAGTATTTGTTTATATTTTCTCAAAAAGCCCGGATGTGTCAGTCGTTTTTTCGACTTTGATATGCGTAGTTGCGGATCTGCGAAAGGTATCCATATTTCATCAACTTCATCAGTTGCAAAATAACTGTTGATCATACCAATCTGGGAACGGAGGAATGCAACATTGTCCAGATTTTTTTCCAGCACCTGTTTTGCACCTACCCAGATTCTGTTTCCTTTTACATCGATGCCGATGAAATTTCTCTCAGGGTAAAGTGAGGCTAATCCCACAGCATATTCTCCTTTGCCACAAGCCAGTTCCAGCGTTATGGGATGATTGTTTTTAAAGTGATTATGCCATTGTCCTGACATGTGTTCTGGATATTGCAAAACATGACTGAAGGTGGCGATTTCTGCAAAACGGACTAATTTTTTCTGACCCATGATGGCTGCAAAGTTAATCGATGCCAATCATCCTTTTCGTCATTTTTTAATAGTGTCATGGTAAAAGTATTTCTTCTTGCAGATTAAAATTTCAACATAACAAAAAGTGCTTTTGTATGATGGTGAAATAACCCGGTAAAACATGTTTTAATCTCTCAAAGAACCGTTGTTTAACCCTTTCTGGCTTTTTGCAGCGGTATTACTTTTACGTTACAGTTGTTGTTGCAGCTGTATGACGCAATATCCGGACCAATGAATAACCAGTTAAAACAAATTGTATGAAAAAATTGATTTTGACCATGATGTGGATGCTCGCAGCTTTCCTGACGCAGGCATCTGAAAATGTGGAGAAGGAAACAGGAAAGCAAAAAGAACATCAGATTGAAAATGTGACAGTGGAAATGGGGAAAAGCAATGTCAGTTTGCCCGTACTGGATTGCAGTGTAACGCTCAAGGGTAAAGTAGATCTGGGTCCGATTGAAGCTGAAATCAGTTGTACCGTAACAGATCCAAGTTGTGAGAAAGCGCAGGTTACTGCAGCAGCTTGTTTGAAATCAGCACTGCGTCTGTACGCAGGTGTAATCATGTAAACAACCGGATATTGCGTCATTCATTCATAAAAAATATTTATGCATAACAAAATCATACAGCTTATTTGCATTTTGCTTTTTACGGCAACATGCTTTGCACAGGAATCCCGGATATATATTTACCAGGGAAAATTCAACAGCAGTTTTGGCCGGGGAGATAACACCAGAATTTTTGAAGGCAGGTTGATAGTTCAGGGAGAACGTTCTTTATTTACAATGAAAGAGGAAGGAATACATGAACACGGTCTCCAGGGAAACACCCTGAATCTCAGGCCAGACAGCATGTTTACCGTCTATAAAGATCATGCATCACAAACCATGTTGTTTGAGTTCTCAGATTTCAATCAGCGTTCGCACTGGTATGCAGATACTATGTTTCCCATGCAATGGCAATTGATAGCTGAAGAAAAAATGATCGGGGGCATACCCTGCAGTAAAGCGGTGGGTTTTTTCAAGGGAAGAGGATATACTGCCTGGTATGCACCCTCGGTCGCCAATTCAGACGGACCATGGAAGCTGGGTGGCTTGCCCGGAATGATTTTAGAGGCTTATGATGATCATGACGACTGGCACCTGACATGGGTTTCAACAATAGAAGTGCAAAGAGGCTTTGATGAAGTGTTTTTCCAACGAAAAATAAACCATGATTTACAGGGCTTCAATGGCTATGCCGCATATGTAAAGAAAATGTTTAGCCGCCTGCAGGCTTCCATGGCGGCACAGTCGAATGCAGGTTGTGTGGGCTGTCAGACGGTACCTCAGTTAAAAATTAACGCGTGGGAGAAGATAGATTAGTAGTATGGATCCGTCTGTTTGTGGGGATGGTTCTGGTCAGTAGCATGCTGACCCTAAAAGTTGTTGCACAGCAAGACAGGCAAAATAAGATTCCTGATTCGCTTGATATCAGGGACCTTTCGCCTGTGTTGATAAAGTTGAGGTTACCGGTTGCTGGAAGAAAGGGTGATACGGTGATATATGATGCAGCCAGGTACAGGACTGCAGCAACTTTCAGGTTATCAGCTTTGTTGAATCAGATACCTGGATTTAGCGTGGATGAAAACGGACGGATCCATTACAACGGAAAGGAAATCAGCAGGGTCATGATAGATGGGGATGATCTAACTGGTGAGCAATATGGTTTGCTGACAAACAGATTGAAAGCTTCGCTGATACGTCAGGTTCAGGTTATTGAAAAACATCAGTCCAAAAAAATCCTGCAGGGTGTTCAAACATCAGATCAGCTTGCAGTGAATCTCGTCATCAATCAGAAAGACCGCAATAAACCCAGCGCAACAATCCATCCATCCTGGGGATATAAAAAGCATCAGGTGAATGTTGATCTTTATTTGTTGCGCAAAGAACTAAAAACTTTGATGTTTGCTTCAGCGGGCAACATCAGTTTGACTCAGCAATACGTAACAAAGTTTTCAGATGAGTTTAATCTTTGGAGCGACTACACTGCGATTAGCATGCCCCGCGTAAATACCAAGGCGCAAGATTTTTTACCTCAAGCATATCAGCTGTTTAACAGGGAGAAATCAGCTGAGCTGATGACATCTATGTCACTGGACTCTCTGAGACGTCTCAAAATAATTGTACAATCCCTGAGCAGACAAATAAAAGAGAATGAATCCGAAGAACATATTTACTTTCCTGCAAATAACTTCCAGTTTCAGAGAAGTACAAATCATGATTTGGGCAGCAGCGGATTTCAGGGGAAGCTTTTATACGAGCGTGATCCAAAAGGCATGTACAGTTCAACCTTTCAGTTTATTGTTAAATACAAAAAGCATCAAACACTGATGCAACAAAAGAGAACAGGTTATCTTACACAGACTGATGACTTGCGTGGCGATGAATCACAGCTGATTATGCAGGCTGGGCATGAAGCATATTTTAAATTCAGAAATGGTATCCTGAAACTTGAATCAGGTTATGGTATAGACAAGATGAAGGATGTGATGCAGTTGACAGGGGCGTCTGTGGTTCAGGATTTCAGCCATTTCAGGCAAACTGCAAGAACACACTTGTCGTGGATTACCAAACCGGTCAGGTATCAGTTCATGAGTGGATTTATTGTTGTTGGAGAGCGTAATTATTCAGACATCAACGCAGCACAAAATCAATCTGCTTACATCAAGTACTATCCGTATTTCAATCTCACCCATCAGTTCAATAAGCGGTGGAGGCAACATATTCAGGCTGCAGCAGGTATGGCACAATCAAGGGTTGGAGGGCATTCAGTTGGATATGGTATTT
>CANHUF010000096.1 GCA_947463715.1 Sphingobacteriales bacterium | reverse complement strand
TTATATGCAATTGCACTGAATCACCTGCTTTGTGGGCTATCAGCGGCTTAACCTGATCAAAAAAGTCGACTTTAAATGAATCAATTCCAACAATTTTATCATTAGCCAGCAATCCGTTTTTCTCTGCAGCTGTTCCGGCACCAACTTCTCCAACTACACAGGGAACACGAGGCATCAATAGAATTGAGCGCTTCCCTTTTTCAACAATTTTTTCAATGATATTAACAGGAATAGCAAGCCTCATAGGCTGACCATCGCGCATGATATCCATATGGTCTCCCAGCATCAGGGATGAGTTGATATTATCAAAATACTGTACTTTTTCATCATTAACACTGATAATTCTGTCACCATTATTCAACCCAATTTCATTGATCACTGTATCAACAATCCATATACCGTTGTTCAGGCTTGACATTGGCAACTTTGTCTCACCCCACTTGAATAAAATCATGGCATAGATAAAAAACGCCAGCAACACATTAACCGTTACACCCCCAACCATGATAATCAGACGCTGCCAGGCTGGTTTACTCCTGAACTCCCAGGGTTGTGCAGGTTGTTTCAACTGCTCTTTATCCATACTTTCATCAACCATACCCGCAATTTTGACATAGCCTCCCAACGGCAGCCATCCAATTCCGTAGATGGTTTCTCCGATTTTTTTCTTAGCCAGGGAAAACCATGGGTCAAAAAATAAATAGAATTTTTCTACTCTGCAGCCAAATATTTTAGCCGGAATAAAATGACCCAGTTCATGGAGGATTACCAATATAGAAAGAGACAAAATCAACTGACCAGCCTGCAGTCCTACAGAGCTCCAGTTAATAGCCAACAACACCTGAGCAAACATGTGAAATAATTTGGAACGAAATTAATTGATTTAGCGCAATTATTGCATCAGAGATTGATGAGTGATGCGGAATACTCTCTTGCATCAGCATCGCTCTCATAATACTCCGTTAAGGTGGGATTCTGGATAAAAGCAATTTTTTCCATTGTTTTCTCAATAACTTCTGTCATATCCAGGAATCCAAGTCTGTTTTTCATGAAACCATAAACTGCAATTTCATTGGCAGCATTCATGACACAGGGCAAATTGCCACCTTTATTCATGGCTGCCATTGCCAAAGCCAGGTTTCGAAATGTCTTTATATCTGGAGGATCAAACGTAAGTGTGGCAGATTTCAGGAAGTTGAACCTGGGGAAATCGTTACCAATCCTATTGGGATATGCCATAGCGTATTGGATGGGTAACTTCATATCCGGTAGACCCATTTGTGCTTTAATGCTGTTGTCTTTGAACTGCACCATACTGTGGATGATGCTTTGTGGATGGATAACTACTTCAATCTGAGCAGGTTCCAAGTTAAAAAGCCATTTTGCCTCAATCATTTCAAGCCCTTTATTCATGAGGGTGGATGAATCGATTGAAATTTTAGCTCCCATACTCCAATTAGGATGCTGAAGAGCATGTTCACGCTTTACATTAACCAGAAAATTAGGCTTGCGTCCTAGAAATGGTCCACCTGAAGCCGTTAAAATAATTTTTTCAACCGGGTTATGATTCTCCCCAACAAGACATTGAAAAATGGCAGAATGTTCAGAGTCGACAGGGATGATTGAGATATTCTTTTGTGCAGCCAAAGCCATAACAACATCCCCAGCAACAACAAGTGTTTCTTTGTTAGCCAACCCGATATCCTTTCCGGCTGCTATTGCCTTAAGGGTAGGTTTTAGTCCGGCAAACCCCACAATGGCAGCCATCATCATATCATAAATATCCATGGATGCAGCTTCTTCCAGGGATTCTTCACCTGCCATCACGATGATACCTTTGGGGTCCAGCACCTGTTTGATGGTTTGATAATGTGTAGAATCTGTAATGACAACAACCCGAGGATTAAACTCAAGGGCCTGACTGATAAGCAATTCATGATTGGAATGAGCTGTTAGAATGGAAGCTGCAAACTTATCCGGATTTGCCCTGATGACATCAAGGGTTTGTTTTCCAATGGAACCTGTGGATCCAAACAAACCGATTCTTTTAAAAACCTGTTTCTCTGGCGTCGCAGATAGATTACTATGTGAAAAATCAAACTCCATGCTTAAAATTAGCTGATATATATCATTTTTTCGAGTTCTGCAGCAATTTTCCTGTCGTTACTCAGTCTCGGAACCTTATTTTGACCGCCTAATTTACCCAATGATTTCATATAATCAATAAAAGCATTGCGTTTTAGTGGCCGGATGACAAGCTTCCGCAGAATATTTCCTCGAATCAGGTCGTCATAATAGATATTCTTTTTCCGCATATTTTCATCAACTGCATAGGAAAATGCGTCAAGATCTTCAGGAACATTTTCAAATTCAATGAACCATTCATGGAATGACTGACCATTATCCTGGCTGATCATGGGTGCAACAGTAAATTCTGTAATGCGTATTCCGTGTTCCTGAGCCGCTTTCATGAGGCTGTATTCCACTTCTTCACCAATCACATGTTCACCAAATGCAGAAATAAAATGTTTTATTCTTCCAGATACAATGATTCTATACGGATCGAGAGACACAAATTTCACAGTATCACCGATGTTATATCCCCAGAGGCCTGCATTATTATTGATGATTAGCGCATAGTTTTCACCAATTTTGACATCATGCAGGGAGAGCCTTGTTGGATTTTCATTGAAAATTTCACCTGCAGGTATAAATTCAAAGAAAATACCAGAATCTGTGTTCAGCAGTAGACCTTCCTGGTCACGCGTATCCTGAAAAGCAAAAAATCCTTCTGATGCAGGGAATGTTTCAATAGTATCAACTTCTCTTCCTATGCTGTCCATCAGTTTGGATCTGTAAGGCTTAAAATTTACGCCTCCGTGAACCATCACGCTGAAATTGGGGAAAAGATCCCCCACAGACTTTCCGGTTTTTGCGGTAAGTCGGTCAAAATACATCTGCATCCAAGGCGGTATGCCACTTATCAGGGTCATATCTCGCATATGAGTTTCCTCAACTATCCTGTCCAGCTTTGTTTCCCAATCCTCAATACAGTTCGTTTCAAAAGCAGGCAGTTGGTTTTTCCGGAGATAACCTGGAATATGGTGGTTTACTATACCACTTAACCTGCCGGTGGGGATACCCCCAATTCTGTCTAATGTTGGAGAACCTGACAGGAAAATCATATTTCCCGATGCAAAATCAGCATTACCAGAGGTAGCAATATAGGAAAGTAATGCATTACGGGCAGTGTTTATATGGTTGGGAATTGAATCTGCCGTGATGGGAATATATTTAGCTCCCGATGTTGTTCCAGAAGTTTTCGCAAGATAAATAGGCTTTCCAGGCCACAAAACATTGTGTTTACCCTCTTTAATTTTATCTATGTAAGGCCTGAATCCTTCATAATCTCGGATTGGGATAGCCTGTTTAAATGATTGGTAATCGTTCACCTCGGAAATAAAATGTGCCTTTCCATACTCAGCATCAGCACCCTTTTTTATGAGGTCAGTCATTATTTTTTGCTGATCCTGCGTTGCATTATGCATGGCACGTTGAATTTTCAGCTGGATGATGCCTGCAAATGGTTTGGCCAGGTATGATTTAATTTTCATGGTCTAAAATATGGGTGGCAACAAAGATAATCTTCGGTTTTCATAACCAATTCATTGCATTTGAATTAAATTTGTTTATAAAGTTGGGGGAAAACCAATTTATCCTTACCTTTGCCGTCCTAAATTTTGAATTATCATGTTTGCAATTGTAAAAATCGCAGGTCATCAGTACAAGGTGGAAGCCGGACAACAGCTCTACGTTTCTCATATTGAAGGTAATGCAGGCGACAAAATTGAAATTCCCAGTGTATTGTTGGTAAGCAACGACGGCCAACTCACTGTTGGCAAAGATGTTACCGTAAAAGTGAATGCAGAAATCCTCGGAGAGAAGCAGGGAGATAAAGTAATTGCATTCAAGATGAAAAGAAGGAAGGGATTCCGTAAGAAAATCGGTCATCGTAAACTTTATACCAAGATCAGGATTGAAAGCATTGCCTGATATAATCACTAAACATTAAAAACTCAGCGTCATGGCACATAAGAAAGGTGAAGGCAGTGTTAAAAACGGAAGAGATTCCCACAGCAAAAGACTTGGTATCAAGATTTTTGGTGGACAACCTGCTGCTTCAGGAAATATCATTCTCCGCCAGCGTGGCACACAATACCACCCCGGTAAGAATGTAGGAGTTGGTAAAGATTTTACCATTTTTGCAGTTAGTGATGGTGTTGTAGAATTCAGGAAGACCAAAAACAACAAAACCCTTGTTTCTGTAAATCCGGTTTTAATTGCCGGATAAGCATACAACAGAAAAAATAATTTTTTGCTGAGTAGAAAACTGTTTCTACTTTTAGCATGAAATTCTTTTTCCTAACCATTAAATTCTAAACAAAATGGCAACTGCAAAAAAAGCCGCAAAGAAAGCTGCACCCAAAAAAGCTGCTGCACCTAAAAAGGCTGCTGCTAAGAAAGCCGCTCCTAAGAAAGCTGCTGTAAAAAAAGCTGCTGCTCCTAAAAAGGCTGCTGCAAAGAAAGCTGCACCTAAAAAAGCTGCTGCACCTAAAAAGGCCGCTGCTAAGAAAGCTGCACCCAAAAAAGCTGCTGCTCCAAAGAAAGCTGCTGCTAAGAAAGCTGCTCCAAAAAAGGCTGCTGCTCCAAAGAAAGCTGCTCCTAAAAAAGCTGCTGCTCCAAAGAAAGCTGCACCTAAAAAGGCTGCTAAGTAAGATTACTTTCCTTGAGAAGTATATTGGTCCCGCTTCATGCGGGACCTTTTTTTTATTCATAAGACTGATTTAATTTCGCTGTTAATCCTGAATTTTATGTCGATATCAAACGCTGCCATATCCGATATGTTCAACTTGTTGAGTAAGTTGATGGATATACACCAGGAAAACAGTTTCAAATCCAAATCATACAGTAGTGCAGCTTTTGCAATAGACAAATTACAAGTGCAGCTGGCTCAGGTTTCACCTGAGCAAATCAGCACACTGAATGGCATTGGTGTTTCTACAGCTGCCAAGATTACAGAACTGCTGCAAACGGGAAAGATGGTAAGCCTTGAAGAGATGTTATCCAAAACACCATTGGGTGTACTGGACATGTTGCAGATAAAAGGTCTTGGTCCGAAAAAAATATCCACCATCTGGAAAGATATGGGAATAGAGAGTGTTGGTGAGCTTTTGTATGCCTGTAATGAAAACAGGCTGACCATGTACAAGGGGTTTGGGGAGAAAACTCAAAAGAATGTTGCCGATGCCATAGAATTTATCATGCGTCATCAGGGTCATTTTCTGTATGCAGAAGTTGAATCCTATGCACAGCATATCCAGGCCTTGTTATCTGCCCAATTCCCGGCATCAAAGTTGATGATTGCCGGAGATTTTGCCAGACAAATGCCAACTCTCGAAGAGCTTACCTGGGTTACCGATATTAAAAAACAGCAATTGGAAACCTGGTTACAGCAACAGGGTCTTGACATCACCAACCTCACCGATAATACTACACACGCCAGGGGATCAGAAGGTATTCAACTCCGATTTATCCATACTTCTACAGCTGAATATCCGGTCCGCTTATTTGAAACAAATTGCCATCCTGATTTCCTCACTGCATTCAGGCAACAGTATCCTTCAGCACTGGATAAGATTGATACGGAAGAAGAAGCATTTAAGCAGGCTGGAATAGCATACCTACCCCCTTATATAAGAGAATCTGCAGACGCTTTGAAACTTAACTCTGCGGAAATTGGACAAATCATACAACCGGGAGATATCAGGGGAATAATTCATAGCCACAGCGACTGGAGTGATGGTAGTAACACCATAGAAGAAATGGTGAAATCCTGTATAGCAAAAGGCTTTGAATACCTGGTAATCAGCGACCACAGTAAAACAGCATTTTACGCCAATGGTCTTTCTGAAGAGCGGGTAAACATGCAGCATCAGTACATCAATACACTTAATCTGAAATACGCTCCCTTCCGGATTTTTAAAAGCATAGAAAGTGACATTCTGAATGATGGATCCTTAGACTATGCGGATCATTTATTGGGCACATTCGACATGATCATTGCATCAGTTCATTCCAATTTGAAAATGAGTGAAGAAAAGGCCATGACACGCTTGATCAAGGCCATTGAAAATCCCTATACAACGATCCTGGGACATCCTACTGGGCGATTACTACTAAGCAGAAACGGGTATCCCTTAGATCATGAAGTGATTATTGATACCTGTATAGCCAACAACGTAGTCATAGAAATCAATGCCCATCCGCGGAGATTGGATCTGGATTGGAAATGGATAGGAAGAGCACAGGAAAAAGGTGCCATTTTGTCAATCAATCCAGATGCCCACCATATTGAAGGATTCGAAGATGTGCGATATGGAGTGCTTGCAGCTCAGAAAGGCGGATTACAGAAACAAAATAACTTGTCATCCTGGAGTTTGGAAAAACTGGAAAAGCATCTACTCCACTAAACTTAATTATCAAGCCATTTTTTAAAATCAGGAACCCTTTCACGGCTTACAACATTAGATTCTGTATCCAGGTATTTTGACGAAACAGTCAGTCGATTGTTTAAAAAAGTCCTGACCTTGTCTATGGATTGAATATGAATAATGGTTTTTCGGTTGATTCGAAAGAAATCCGAGGGTAATAATATTTTTTCCAATTGCTCTAGTGTATAATCGATTATGTATTTTTTTCCTTTATGCGTTATCAGAAATGTAAGGCTATCCTTTGATTCTAAATGGTGAATATCTGAAGAATGAACAACTTCAATATTTTCACCAGTCTTCACAATAAATCTCTCTTTATATGGTCCGTTGAATTGTCTGTACGCCCTTGTAAATGAATCAAACATTTGCCTGTCGATTATCTGCTGATTTCTTTTGAATTTGTGAATGGCATTTGATAAATCATCAAATGATATTGGCTTTAACAGGTAATCAATACTATTTTGTTTGAAAGCCTGAATAGCATAATTATCATAAGCTGTAGTAAAGATAAGCGGTGTCTTAATCTCAATCCGATTGAATATTTCAAAACTATTCCCATCGGCCAGATGAATATCAATGAAAATCAAATCACATATCAAGCCTGCTTCAAATGCTCTAATGGCTGATTTAACCGTGTCAAGTTTATCTACAATCGTAATTTCAATATCCAACTTACGGATCAGTAATTCAAGGTGATCGGCAGATAATTTCTCATCTTCAATAATTACGACTTTCATTTTTTTGAAATTAACGGTAACATAACCTTAAACATTTTACCATCATCATAAACTTTAATCTGTTTATCAGTGAAAAAAGCATATCTGGATTGCATATTAGCCAAACCGGATTGGGAACTTTCTACCTTTTCTCTTCTTTTTTGAATGTTGTTTTCAATCACTAAACAGTCTTCTGATGTGAAAATATCCACTTGGAGCGGATTTTCTTTAGACGCTTCATTATGCTGTATGGTATTTTCAACCAACAATTGTAAGCACATTGGAGGAAGATAATCAAAAGTTTTATTTTTCTCAATTTGTACAGAAAAAGATACTGCGCCTTCAAATCTTATTTTTAATAAATAAAAATAATTACTGAGGAACTCTAGTTCTTCGCTCAATGTTACCAATTCTGCATTCCGATTGTCCAGTACGTATCGATACACTTTTGATAACTCGTTTATAAAAGCTGCTGCTTTATCCTGATTCTGATATACCAACGATGTAAGGACACTTAAATTATTAAAAAGAAAATGGGGATTGATCTGGTTTTTTAAGTTTTTCAATTCAGCTTCAACACTCAGTGTTTTATACTTTTCAATATCAATTAAGCTCTGTTTCCAGGATTTGAAAAAATTATAACTCATATAAAGAGCAATCAAGGCATATGAAAAGAATAAGGCTGGAAAAAACAATTCTCTCATTCTCCTATCTATCCACATAAAATCACCGAACCGGATAAAATGCAATGAAAACATTAAAAGGAACAATGCAACAGAAGTAAAAAGGATAAATGCAATTGACTGGGCAAATAGTCGTTTTAGGGATTGGTCAATCCAACTATATTTTGAGTTAAGCCAGTGATCTATTCGTTTATTCGTCTTCCATAAAAGCACAACAACCAAGGCAATTGGAATCAAATCAAATTTCAATACATCTGAGATCCTGAAAAAGATTAATTTAAACAAGATTGCTATGGCCAGTGCAAAAATAAATTCGAAAAATAATTTGCAACCTGATTGTATCATTTTGATTTGTTGCGAGGGTTTAACTTATTCATTTTCATTTTTCAAACTTTTGATATCGGCCACCAAATGATGCATTTCCAATTCCAACGTACCATTGTATACGCCTCTAATTCGTTTGGTTTTATCAACCAAAACAAAATGTTCTGTGTGTAAAACCGCTGAACTGTCTTTACTAAACCCAATATCTTCCTCAGCAAAATAAGACTGTCTGGCTAATTGATAAATATCAGATTTAGATCCGGTTAAAAAATGCCAGCCAGGACTTACCGCATCGTTGCTCTCTGAATATTTTTTTAATCTAAAAGGTTTATCAATCCATGGCGTCACGGAAAATGAAAGAAAAACTAAATCAGTATCATTTTTAAAATAATCATGTACAGTTTTGAGATTTTTTGTCATAACCGGACAAATACTGCCACAGGAGGTAAAAATGAAATTGGCTACATGGATTTTATTATCAAAAACCTGCTGTGTAATCAGGATACTATCCTGATTCAAGAGGGAAAAGTCCCTTATGGTATGTGTGATGCGGTCTTGCACTTCCTGTGCGTCT